>JAEEHW010000104.1 GCA_016281055.1 Prevotella sp. | reverse complement strand
CCACTATGCTTCAGACTGCGGTAGCAAAGGTACTAACTTTAGTCCAAAAAGCCAAGAAAACGGCAGAAAAAGTCATCCTGCAATTTGAGCTATTGAATACCTACTACTCAAAATCATCCTGCAAAATGAGCTATACGCCTAAATACTATCAAGTAATTTAACCAAAGGCTCACCTCCCATCATTTCATTTGCCAAACTATACGGAGATACTCCATAATTGTTTTTCAGAAATTTATCCGCACCATTTTTCAAAAGTATTTTTATAACTTCTACAGAATTTCCTACATTGCTATTATATATGGCATTTGATAATGGGGTATTTCCATAATCATCTTTAACATCTATTTCTGCACCATTCTCTATTAATGTTTCAGTGATATTGTCCATACCGTCTTGGGTTGCATAATGCAAAGGAGTCCAATGATTGTAATCAGTTTCGTTTACATCCCAACCATCCTTTATCAATGATTTGACTTTATCCAAATCTTTTTCTATTACGGCATTATGTAATAGATATTCATCTCTTTTTCTTCTCATTTTTTTTTTAATCTTTCAATTCATATTTGTGACTTCTGTTTATTGAAGGTTTCTCTATCTGATAGAAATCAGGATTATTCATATAATCATTAAAATCTTTTTGTGTCATACCTTTTTCTTCTGCCCGTCTTTTCATAGTTTTAAATTCATGACCACGTTTATGTCCTAAATCGTATTTCCCGTCAAACGGAGTTCTTGTATTAGCATCAATCCATCTACCATCAGCAGTACGTCGGGCTTTAGCTTCAACAGTTTGCCTTACGCTTTTCCTAATATATGGTCGATGCAGTCCTTTACTTTTAACTGCTTCAATACTGCCTCTTGCGGCTCTATCCATATTGGATGCGGATGTTTTCGTTACATTCTTATTGGGTTTTCCGAATGCAACTATCTGTGCTACATCAGCAACTGTTTCTCCAAATATTTCACCACGTCGATAGCCATCATCACTATTTATAAATTCATTATATCGGGACTGTGCGGTATTATAAATGTTAACAGCTGTTTGTCGAGGATGTAATACTGCATATTTTATAGCTTTTGCCGTTTTAACAGGGTGTGCCACCATGTCGACGGTATTTGAAAAACTATTTTGGACTCCTTTAAAATATCCCTTGATGCTGTAAAGTAGGTCTTCCTCACCATCTGGGTCAAATAAAATAATTGGATTTCCATGACAATATACATATCCCGAAATATCTGTATATTTCTCCGTCAACGGATCCACCCCATACCAGATGCTTGCAACTGGTTGCATGTAGCGGGCGCCATAGTAGTACAAGCCTGTCTCTTCATCAAGTTCCTTGCCGTTGAATTTATATGGCATTTCCTCTGATGATGAGTGTTCGTCAACCAAGAGTTCACCGTAAGGGAGGTATGCATCATACTGGGTGATGTTGCCATCCTTGTCGGTGATATAACTTGTGCTTCCTAAGTGGTCACTGTGATAATAGAAGGTTTCCTCCTCAGAATTATCATCCGCCACGAAGCCATATCCCGGCAGGGCTGTCTCAGGGTCGCTTGGGTCATCCCACTGTATTGGAGCGCCAGGGGCAGAGTTGGCCTCGGTGTTTACCTTCACATACTGCGCCCATTCTGCTGGTACAGTGTGGTCACCAAGTTCCTTAATGATGGTGTTGTAACCAACACCTGTGTTCTCAGGGTCGGCGTAGCTGCCCTTCATTGTAGGTATGCCGGGAGCGATGCCAAGTTCTCTGTAGTAGTCCTCACGCTGACTCTCTATCTGGCTCATGCGCTCGGCATAGTCTTGCTGGCCAGCTGTCAGGAAACTACCGTTCTGGCCATAGATGTTGTTGAAACTTCCACTACCTATGCGTGAGGCAATACGCTTGTCGCCAATGAAGTAGTGCTTTGTAAATCTGTTTTTATTTACAGAGATTATCGAAGCAGGATACAACGTGTATTCATCCGTCTCATGGAAGGTGATGCCCTGCGGAGCACCGTTGATGTAAACGCCTTCCATTGAGCCGTGACTCTTGACAATACGCTCACCAGAATGGTTGTAGGTGTAGCGAGAAGTCTTGCCGTTGTCTGAGAGCACCATCAGGCGGTTGTCCTCATCCCAGTACAGTTCACGGACTGCGGCGGTAGAGTCGTTCTCTACACGCACAGGGTTGCCGTTGGCATCATACGTATAATGCTCATGGCCTATCTGCGACGGTGCACTCGGATGGTCGCCGTCATCATAACTGTAGTAGTTGTGGTATGACTGCGCCTTGTTAGAGTTGGTAACCTGTTGATTCTTGCTCAGTGGCATACTCATCACATTGTATGCCATATTCAAGGTATAGTTAGCATCCTTGGCGTTGCCGCAGGCAGAGATGAGACGGTTCAGCTTGTCATACTGGTATGTGTGCGAGCTTGCTCCACCCAGTTTTTCCTTATTTCCAAAGAGCGACTGAGGGTTGGCTGTATTGCTAATGCCAAGGATGTTGTCAACGGCATCATACTGATAGCTATTGCGCATGATGTCATTACCATCTGCCGTGAGGCTCATCTCTTGCAGACGCTGGCGTGCATCGTCATACGTATATTCCGTTTCGGTGCCATTACCGAGCTTCGTATATACCGTATGGCCGTCCTTGTCGTAGCCAATTCTCTCTATAATAACGCTTTCACTACCTAATTTATTGCTTGTGATGGCAGAAACCTGTCCTGCTTCGTCATAATGATACGTCACCACCTCTCCGTCAGGATACGTCATTGTGCGCACACGGTTCCAACTGTCGTATGTGGCACCATAGACGTATGTCCTGATGTCCGCCACGCTCGCCATGACGGTGCGCACGGTCTTAGTCACCGCGCCCATGCGGCCGTAGTAATACGCCTCGCCGCCGCTGGCATCCTCGACGAGAGCCAACCTTCCGGCACGGCCATACTCATCGCCAGGCTCACCGTAGGTATATGTCACGCGGTTGAAGAGGTTTTCTGGATAGAGCACCTCACTCAAGCGCTCGAAGTCGTAGGTGTATGTTATCGGTGCCTTGTCAGATATACTCTTCTTCAGTTCTGCTGTGAGCTTGGTAAGAAGGTTTCCTGCAGGGTCGTATGTGCAGACAACCTCACCGGCATCGGGATGCTTCACACTGAGTTTTCTGCCAAGTAAGTCATACTTATATGTCGTCTGCGTACCGTTAGGATGGTGCACGGTGGTCACCTGTCCTACAGGGTCATAGTCGTAGCTCACCCTTACGTCTTCTCCGTCGGCATGCTGCACGGTCTCGCGGTTCCTGCCCTTCTCGTCGGTATAGCTCTCCGACTGCCTTCCGAGTGCATCGGTGACGCGTGTTTCGAGCATAGGCTCGCCGTCGTGCTGCGTGACGGCGTATGTACTCGTGGTCTTCGCTCCGTCGGCGAGGGTGATGCTGACGGTGCGGTCGTGGGTGTCATACTCCGTAGTTGCCTGCGGTTTTCCTATGGCGCGGCTGTACTTCGCTATCTCACTGAGTGGCTCGGTGATGCTGTAGTAGGTGGCAACCTTTCTGCCGAAGGCATCCACCTGTTCCCTGCCGCTGACGATGCTGACCTTTTCGCTTTGCTTCGCCGAGACATTCCATACCACGCCTGTGCGCTTGGTCTGCACGGCACGGCCGAGGGAGTCGCAGAAGGTGTAGGTGTCTATGTTTCCGTCCTCTGAGTAGTGTATGGTATGCGCACTGCGGTTTTCGGGGTCGTACTCATACTTGATAGTAAAGGGCTGTCCGCTCTCTATCTCGTACGGTGCACGTATGACGGTCGGTCTGCCGAGGTCGTCATATTCATATTCCATCTTCTCGCCGTTGAGGTCGGTGGTTGTCTTCGGAGCATTCCATAGAGCGTCGTACTCGGTAGATGAAGAGTAGCCGTAGGCATCCTCCACACGTGTCACAAGGCTGTGGTACTTGTCATCGTAGGTGTAACGGTGCCACATGCGCTGTCCGCGGTGGTTCTCAGGCTTGGTAAGACAGAGGATGTTGCCGTACTGGTCGTAGTCGATAGTATATAGAGGAGACCCACCCTGACCCTCCCTGTCTGGGAGGGGGAAGGATATTTGCGTAATATCGCCCTTATCGTTTATCTCCGTGCTGCGCTGGCGATATATCGTGCCTGCGCTCTCGACGGTTATGGACTTTGGAACGCTTACGATGTGCTTGTCAGTCAGGCTATGGTATTTGATTTCTGCATTGAGTTCATAGTCCGTGGCTGTCTCGTTGCATACGATGAGGTTGCCATAGTCGTCGTAGTCGTTCTCCACCTTCGTGGTCATGGCAGCGCCTGTGGTCTCATCGTAGCTGGTCTGCACCACAGCGGTGAGGGCTGGGAAGCGCACCTCGTCGCTCACCTTGCGCAGATCGTACTCGTATGTGGCTTCCTGCAGTTTCCTTCCGTCGGCGTCATACAGAACCTCGGATGTCACGAGGTCGTGCATGTGGTAGTTACGGTTGTTTCCGTAGGTCTGAATGCTGTAGCGGTAGAGAGACCCACCCTGGCCCTCCCTGTCAGGGAGGGTATTGGATATCTGGTTCGTCCTTACAGTCTTAAAACCGTAGAAGTCGCGTTCCCTGCGGTCACGGTAGCCGCCGCCGTACTCAAAGGTGTTCATGGTCGTCGTGGCACCGTTCTCATCATAGCCGCCGGTGGTCTCGACGCTTGCCATCACCCACTTACGTCCCGGATTGTCGTAGCTCGGTGTGGTCTGCTCGTAGTCTATGCCGATATGTCCACCCATAGGCAGGGTGACGGTCTTGAGCATGTTGGTGCGTCCCGTAAGGTTGCGGCGCACCTGCAGGCTGTTCTCGTTGTCACTGTATATCAGGTCGGGCAGTCCGTCACCGTCGATGTCCTGAAGGGATGAATGCACGGTGCTGACGCCTGATGACTCGGAGTGCTTGACTGATGGTGTCAGGAGTATCTCGAAGAACAAAAGTGGTATAGGAATCTTTACGGCAAAGTCTCCGTACACAGACGCAGATGTGGCACGTGTCTCGCCTATCTCGTCATCGCCACAGTGCCAGCCACCTGTGAAGTCCGTACCTGTGTTTATCTCGACAGAGATATTGTCATCGTTGTCCTTGCTGAGTCTGTCGGGCAGACCGTCACCGTTCACATCAAGTAACATCACGTCAGAATAAGACGTGGTTATCGTTCCGTTGACGCCATACGTTATCTTGGCAGGTCCAAGGATGTTGATGGATGTTCCGAGACCTGCGCCCCACGTGTTGTAGTGTGATTTCTCTGTGCCGTCAACATAGTTCTGCCAGGGCTCGGTAAAGCCATGTCCGAGATTGTAGCGGATTCCGCCATCGGTTACCATGTCAGGCAGTCCGTCACCATTGAAGTCGCTCCAATATACAAGGGTTTCGTTCTTACCTGAAGAAAAGTTACCGCTGGCGCTCACCGATGCTGCAGAAGTCTTGTTGCCGTTTGTGGCATTCTCTCCCTGCCTACTGCTACCGAATATTGACCTTACACATTTTGCTATGGCATTTCTTGCCTTGCCTTCGTTGACAGAAACACTAGCATTTATTGTCCATGCATCAGACTCCGACTGAGGCAGCGGCACAGAGGTGCTGATGCGCTCGTCGCCAAGCATACCCGCTGGCTTGGTGAGGTGTGCGAATATATTGTCATTGCTGTCACTTATCCAGTCGGGATAGCCGTCACCGTTCAGGTCCATAGCCGACACCTTTGTGTAGCTGGTCTGATGGTTCGTACTGCCGCCGACGTTTGCGAAAGGTATTCCTCCAGAGACACCGTAGCCGTTGCTTGAAGACTCAGTGAGCAGCACCGGTGCAGACAGCATACCGTCACCGTTGGCATAGTTGATGGTGTCAACCTTTATCTCTGCCTCGCCTAAACGCGATGAGCAGACGGTGTCAGGAGATATGAACACACGATTGGTAACGCCGACATATGCCTTGCGTTCACTGTCATAGCCCATGACATGGAAGCGCTGTTTGTTGACGGGTGTGAGTTGTTCCTTCAGGGCATTGACATTGACGTTTTCAACGTCGTCTCCTAGTAATTCCTTGTATTTGTCCCTGTCAATATTTAATACGGACGTTTCTATCGGTTCGTCGGCATGTTCCCTGTTGCCGTTGTAGGCGAACTGTCCCCAGCCCCTGTATAGCAGTCCGAGGTCAACAGTATTGAAGCCAGAGAATACGGAAGCCTTGACCTTACAGAGAAGTTTCTTCTTTGTGCCGGATTCCTCGACACTCGTACTGTCAACCTTGTAGCATATACTATCACGGAATATAGCGAGGGTGGCGTTGTCCATGATTACAGCCAGCTCATTGGCGATGGTATATGTCACACTATACTTTCCGGAAGACAGCTTTTCTGCCAGCTTGCCGTCTGCCACGAACAGCGTATCTTTCGCCATTTCATTGTAGAATTCCAGACGGCTGCTGGTCTTATACACCGGCGAGCCGTTTTCGTCGTTTATGAGTATGTTGACGGTTGCGACTTTGTTGTAATCCTCACCGCCCATACGTATGGCAGACATCTCCGGGACAATGTAGAAACCGTCGGAATACTTGGCTACGACGGTGTCAACCTTGTTTTTCTTGATGTTGATGGTAATGCCGTCAACCATCTCTTCGGAGAATGTGTCAGGCGCAACGATGCAGAGAGGCTTGTTGTACATGGTGCGGCGCGGCACTATGTGCTGTATCTTCTCGCCACCATCGTCATATCTGCACTGCGGCTGCCACGTAACGGCCTGCCAATCTATAGGCGACTGTGTCTCAATGGAGAATGAGATGTCTGTGGAGTCATTCTCATGTACGTCGAGGGAGTGTGTGAATTCTCCGTCGGTGACGATGCTGTCGGCTTTAAGCAGGTATTCCTTGATGATGATGCTGTCGCTCTTCGTCACCTTAATGACCTTCAGCAACACGTCGTCGGTGGTCTTCTGCTTGGTGTATGGTGCACTGATGGTGTAGTGGCCAGGCTTGTATGCCATGGCGGTGGATGACTCGCCTTCCATGAAGTCCCTGTGGCTGTCGTAGGTCACGAGGTCGGTGCCGAGATAGCTCTTGATGCCTCCGGCAATGCTGTCGTAGGTGATGACTGGATTCCATTCCACTTCGTCGGCAACGCCTGAGTACTTGGACTGCAGGCGGAAGAAGATACGGTCGCCGGCTTTTACGGTGTAGCTGCCGTCGTATGTCTTGCTACCTGCCTGCAGCAGGGAGTCCCTATATGTTTTCTCGTTGTTCTCGTGCTGTATGGCGTAGATGATGCCGTCGCCCTCGGAGCCGTACTTGGTGATGACGCTGTGCACCCTCACCTTGCCGCTGAACGGGGCGCGCCACATCCTGACGGCATCGCTGAGGGGATATTCCCTCTCAAGCGAGTCGCGCTCTGCGTCGTAGTCGGGCAGGAACTCCTCAGCCAGTCCCGAGCCGGTACCGACTATTGGGTTTGCAGTGCCTGTGCTCGTGGCAATGAAGTTCGGCTTGCCGTTTACGATATGGTTGAAGAATACGGTGCCGTTCTGGGCTATGTCTATGAGTCCGTCGCTGTTGAAGTCGTTGAAATAGGTCTTGGTCTTCTCCTGGTCGGAGGTGTGGATGTAGCTGATGCCTGCACTGGCGATGCCATACTCAACACCGATGTCGGTGTTGATACTGTTACTTGTGCTGACACTTGAGGAGAAACCTCTGATTCCTTCTATCTTAACTGGTGATGCGAAAGCCCTCACGTCCTTGTCAGTCCCAAGGTTTTTGCAATAGTACAGGCTTCCAAAGAACTGAAAGACCTTGTCGGGCAGTCCGTCGCCGTCGATGTCAGTAAAAGCCACCTTACCCGTACTCTCGTTCTTTGTGTGGTCGTAGGATGCTCCTGCACTGACAGTGCCCCAAGCTAAACCTGCTCCTACCATGAGTCCGCCGCCAGTGGTGCTGCCGCTGGAGTAGCCGCCGCCGAGAGGAGTAAGAGTGTCGTCACAGCCTTCAACGCTGTATGCAAGAAGTCTTTCCTTGATACCAGCGCCTGCATCAGGACCTTCGCTATTGAATGTCCAGGTCTCTTGTTCTGCGAACAATCCGTTCTCTATGTCGTTGTAGTAGTCGAAGCTCTGGGTGGCGACGAACTGGTCCTTGCCGTCAAGCTGGTCGATGCCGATGAGGAGGGTCTTGCCGAACGGACCGGTTTCATATCGTGGCTTGTAGGCACGCAGCTGTTGTCCGTCGTTCCTTACCGTCACCTTGCGCAGCAGGGCACGGTCGGTCTGCATGATACCGAGACGGCCGCTGCGTGTGACATCCTTCCTGTCCTCGCCGGACAGGTCTATGTCGAACTCTATGCTGTACTTGCCTTCCTCGTCACCGTAGCCGGTCCAGGTGTAGCGGCTGGGGTATATGTTGCCGTCTGCCTTCACGTAGTGGAAGGCGGCAAAGTTGCCGTGGGTGTCGGTGATGCGGTCTATCACCCAGCGCAGGCGGTTGCCTTTGTCATCGGTGAGGGTGGTTTCGTCGCTGACGCTGCCGTCATGGCCGCCGTAGCTGTATATGGTGCCGTCCTTTGCGGTTACTTCCCAGTAGTATTTCGTGGGGGTGTCGCCCTTGCGGACTATCTTGCTGAAGTTGCCTTCCACCATCGGGTAGAAGCGTTTGTCGGTTTCCCTGCTGACTTCTTCCGTCCTGCGGTAGGTGCGGTCGCTGAGGGGCTTGCCTTCGAGAAGGTAGCTTTCCGTCTCGTTGTCTTGGCTGAAGCGCGGCACGCCCCAGCGTGTCTCGATGTCGATGCTTTGCACAGGCAGGCTCCAGCTGTAGCCGGCGAGACTGCTGCCGCCGTCGCTGCTGTACTGCAGGGCTGCGCCTGCCGCGATGCCTCCGCGGCCTTCGGGCACTTCGAAGGGAAAGCTGAGCGTAGCAGTGCCGTTCTGGTTGACTGTAGGTGCTTCTGTCTGCTGTATGCCTGCCATGGGGTCGGCGGCCTTGAGGTCGTTGATGCCTGTGGGGACGTAGCTGGAGGTCTCAGGGCTCTCAGGTACCTTTATGATGCCGTTGATGACGTCGGTGAAGTGTGTGGTCTCGGCGGTCACGGTGGCAAGGAAACGGTCGGTGTCCTTGTGCCTGAGCATGGTCCAACGTCGGCGCTGCTCGTCGTAGTAGTATGTGTGTATGTCGGCTGCGGTGTAGCCCTTTGGTATCAGCGTGCTGTCATAAGGCACGGTGATGGTGGCGGGAAGGTTGCAGAAGTGTTCGCCGTGAGGCAGGAAGCGGTAGCCCGACACGGTGTCGCCCTGCATAGTTTCTCCACCGGTTACGTTGACCATGCCTGCAGGCAGGTGGGGTAGCTCCCCCTTGCCCAATGGCGTAATGCTGAGCACAGCGCCGTGCTGCATAGAGCCAGCAGGTACGGCGAGACGTGCACCACCTACAGTAAGGGTGTCGTCGCTGGAATTGGCGAAATAATGGCTCACGGCCTTGTGGCGAGAGCCTGCGCTACGCACCTGTTTTTTCGTGGTTTGTATGCTGCTGCCACCCGCTGCTGTCTTTACAATGCTGTCGGTTGAGGGATTTGTTGCAGAAGCGAGCGTATCTTTGGTTACGGCTGTCATTGTATCAATGGCAGTGGTGTCATTGACACTGCGATTCGTGCCGTCATTGCATGATGTCATGAGCAGCAGTGTGGTCACTGCAGCTACAAGAAGATATGTTTTGTTATATAAGTACATTCAGATTATGAATTATGAATTAAGAGTTAAGAAGCTTTAGCTCGGCGGTCCGAAGGAGAAAGCCAATTAAGATTTAAGAATCTCATGAGGCAGCATTCTCCCTCACTTGGGAGGGTCGGGGTGGGGTCCCTTATTTCCTTATCACCTTTACTGTCTTTTTGTTCTCGCCGTTTGTTACATTGAGCAGATATGTTCCGTCCTGTGGCAGATATACCTGTTTATAATAATAGGTGTCAGCCTCAAGTGACTGCGTGTTTTGTGTTGCACCATCCACCTTATATAAAGAAATGGTTACTGGTGATGCTACGGTCTGCTCTATCTGTACGCTGACCTTGCCGTCTGTCGTAGGATTCGGCCAGACCTTTATATTGCAGTCGTTGTCATTTGTATCAGCAAGGTCAGGAAGTATCTCTGTTTGTCCATCACTGTTGATGCGGAACTCATTCGTGACCACGTTGCCAGCCTTATCACTGGTGGTGAGTTTGTATGCACCTTCCATAAGGTCTGTGAATACTGCTTTGCTTGTGTCGTCAGACTTCGTTGCAGTTGTCTTTCCTTCTTTCTCTAAACGCATATTGTATGGACTAATACCGCCAGTGATGAGAAGATTTAGTGTTCCTGTTGAATTCTGTTCGTCAGGCTGTTTCACATCGATGGTGGTAAACATATCTTTCTCCGCTCTGAAAGTGAAAGTCCAGTTGCCAGCGGCCTTGAGGTCATTGAATACTATGGTGTCGCCTGTGCTTTTTTCGGCTTTTACATACATCACGGCATCGGGTTTGAAGGTTTCTGCTTCTGTTGTGTCGATGGCGAGGTAATAGCTCTCTCCTTCGTTCAATGGTTGTATCTGTTGTATGTCTGCGGTGCAGGCAGTCAGTGTGATGTGCTTGTCTGTCATATCAGTGGCTTCTGTCTTCCATTTACGACATAGCCACTTGCCGTATGTGGCGCTGCGTGAGAATGAAAGTCTGCCGCCGTCATCACCGAACAGCAGACTCTGACCATCGGTGAGGCTTCCACTTGTGAAATGTGCAAAAGCACCTTCTTCTTTGCTTGATGCTGACAGGATATACTGCGCAGAGGCACTGTCGGCGACAATGCCGGAGATGCGGTTTTGATATTTTCTGTTTCCGAATTTGTTCCATATCATGCGGCCTCGCGAGTCGTAGTAACTAGATTTCAGTGTTATTCCGTGTCTCAGTGCCATGTATGTCTCCACTTGAGCACGTTCCATATTTGACAGGTTGCGGTCATATACGGCATACTCAAACAGTGGCGCGGAAAGATTCTCACTCGGTAAGTTTTTTGCATGTGACCTACCCATATACAGGGTCTTGCCGCCGATGTTCTTGGATATGGCATAGCTGTATAGCTGTGTTGTCTTTCCACTGTCGGGTGTGCAGTTCATGAAGAAACCATTGCCAAGGTCTGCAGTGCGTGAGGTGGTCTGCAACAGTTCGGCACTCTTGCCGTCAGACAGGCTCCACAGGGTATGCTCGCGGTCACTCTTTGTTCGTGATACGCCAACGAAGGTGAAGCCGTTGCCGCCTTTCATCTTCATACTGTCGATGTTGTTGGTTTCTGACCATGCCACGGGGGACGGCACTCCGCCGGGAGTCTGGGCCATTGTCTGCATTGCAGCAAACATTGCTGCAATCAATATATATGTAATCTTATTATATTTCATTTTTTTACATTGCCAAATACAATTCCTCATTCCTTCAACTTTATAGTATATCCCAAGCTTACGCCAACATAGTGTGAGTTGTTGGTGCGCTCCGTGTAGCCGTAGTCGTTCTCTATGGTGCGCAGGAGGTCATTTACACCGTAGTTATATTCAATGGCTGCTTCAATGCCTGTTTTTCTGTTTGTATAGCCAATCTTAAGCGCAGGCATAAACTGTATTCTGCTCTTTACGCTCTCCTGCAGGTGAATGGCTTTGAGATAATCCTGCTGCATATATACTGTTCCGGTTCTGTTGGTTGTATAGTTTACCTCTGTGTGGAAAGGTATCGTCATCAGTGCTCCTGCTGACATATAGAAATCACGGAAAGGATAGAAACGGAACATCAACTGTGGTGCTATAACATCACAGCTGATATTAGTCTTTTCTGACAGACTAAGTCTAGGGGTGTTTTTCTCAACGCAGCCGGAAAAGCGCATATAATCGGCACCGAGTTCGGCACCTATTCGGCCATAACGCCATGTGGCGAAGATGCCGCCACGGAACACTATGCCTCCTTTCTCATCCAGCGTGAACTCCGGCCTCATGTTATAGCTTTCCATCATGCCACTGAGCGAGGTAATGGTACTGTAGCCTGCACCTGCCCTTACACCAAGACGGAACTCATGCTTCGGTGTAAGCTCGATGTCCGCAATGGCTTCTGCCTCTGCGGTGTCCAGTACCATGATGTCGCTTTCCTTTTCTATTATAACACGTGATTGCTTCTTTTCCTCTTGGCATACAGTCAGAGTGTCATAGAGAGGCCTTTCTGTTATTACGGCATCCGTCACTGTACGTCTGTTACACCGCTTTTTATTATGAAAGACTCTTTTGCCGTTATTTGTCACGGAGTCAATGACAGTGTCATGTTTCTGTTTGCTGTCTGAATCTCCAGTTTGGGTTTTGTTTCCTTTGCTCTCGGCTGTTTCTGTTTTGTGAATGCACCGTTCTATGCCGAGCAACAGTGCTATGAGCAGAAGGATTATTGTTACTGCCGTTCGCTTACGGCTATTGCTTTTTTTCTCTGCCATAGTTTATAAGTCGAATAGGTATGATACACTCAGTTCTATGTTGTGGCTGTGGATGTTTCTGTCAATCCAGTTGAAGTCGTTTATTTCAGTCTTTATGCCGCTGGTGACACCATAGAAATATCTTGCATCAATAAGCCAGTGGCCAAATTCGTAACCCAGTCCGCCGCCTACGGCTACATCGGGGCGGCCTGTAAGTTTCTCACGCATTATGCGTTCTGTCTCACTGGCACTTCCATAGGCGTATGCGGCAAATTTCTCATCCTCCTGGTTACTGTCATAATGCAGCCCCTTGGGATTGAGCACTGCTGCTATCCTACCTCCTGCAGAAACAGAAAAGCCCTTGCGCCAGGGATAGAAACGGAACATGCCTTCCACGCCCAGGTGACTGTAGCGTGTAGTAACGTCATAGTTCAGTTCCATGTTGTCGGCATAGTGCAGTTTGGATGCCTTCTGGTAGTACACGATGCCGCCGTCAGCTCCGAACAACGAGCCGGCTTTGTGGTAGTGTGCATAGACGCCGATGGAAGGTATCACCTGCATCTTGTCCTTGAATTCGTAGTTTGAGTAGTAGTCTTCAGGAACGAGAACTTTTCCCATGTCCTTGCTCACGGATATGCCGCCACCGAGGCGCACTCCCAGTTTTAGAGAGTTGTTTTGTGCTGGTGCGATTACCGAACACATGGCAATCACACATGATAATAAAATGTTGTTTTTCATAAAAAGTCTTATGCTCTTTTACCTATTGGTGAAGAAATTTTGTGCAAAGATACTAAATAATTTCTATATACGCAAATAAATATGTTATTTTGTTTAATATTTATGATTGTTTCCTTCTTGTTCTTTTACAATTCATCGGATACATGACCTATCCTGACGGTTAGAAAGGAAACAACAATGACAAGGACTGTATCTTGCTATGAAAATAGTAAAATACAGTTCTTGTTGTTACTGCACAATCGTATTTAACTGCCGATTCCTTGCGATATTAGTCACGAAACCCAGTTTCGGCTTCAAATATTGCAAGGAATTTTCCTTTTATGCAACGTGCTGATTCCTAAATAGTAATGAAGCTTTGAGAAGTTAAGTCTTATGTCTTGTATTATAAAACGATAGCTTTTACATGGTAATTAGGTACATATTACGGTGTAAATGCTATCGTTTAACCATGAAAAAGGAATGTAATTACTGCGTAATATGGAACATATTACGATATGATTACATAATCTTAGGAAGTCTATTTGGCCGGAAAGAGAACACTATTGTTCTATGTGTTACCCTCTATACTCTGTTTTGCGAAATATTCCCTTGCGTCATTTGTTCACAAATCTTCCCTACAAATCATAGTAAAATTTCGACATTTTATAATTCTCACAAGTAATAAATCAGGTGGTGAGAGCGTTTTTATTATAAAATCATATGAATGCAGATCAATTTTATAAAGAAATAAAATCTTTAAAACCTCAATTAAAAGATTTTAATGATTATTCCATGGAATTTGCCCAAGGATATATTGATGATATGTATATAGAACCTTGGAGTGAGCCTTTTGAGGCAATGCCCAACGATCCTGTATTGGATTTAATCGGCAGATATGATGTGGGTACATTATGTATTCAAGTTTTTGAATTTTTCGCCCCTGATGATGTTGGTGAAAATGAAAAGTATATTTATTTTGGTAATAAGGAAGGTTCGCCCCTTGCAATAGAAAAAGCAACAGGTCAGATAGCTGAGATGAATCCGAATGAAGAAAGCATAATCTGCTATATGGCAAAGGACCAGTCATGTTTCCTAGATTTCCTTGTTGCATTAGAGAAACTGAATCAGCTTTGGATTTTTCATGGAATGACAGATGAAGAAAGAGATGAAGAACTCCAGAAATTATTGCCAATACTTGGTGGAGACAAATATGCTCATGGAATAGAGGATTTATATTGTCTCTTTATTTCTCTATCTAAAGATAAGCATTGAAAACTTGCGGAACTTTATATATAGTAAAGCGCATCACTCTGTGTGAGAGTGATGCGCTTGTTATTTGTTCCGATAGTGTATCGGAGTGTCTTTGCTTGAGTCTGGTGTTTAGTCCAACTTGTGTATAACCAGTCCGGAGCGCAGTTTCGGCTCAAACCATGTGGCCTTTGGAGGCATGATGTTGCCTGAATCTGCAATGTCCATGATCTGCTTCATGGAAACAGGGTAGAGAGCCAGTGCTGCACGCATCTCACCGCTGTCCACACGGCGCTTCAGTTCACCGAGACCGCGCAGACCACCAACGAAGTCGATGCGCTGTGAAGAGCGCAGGTCGCCCAACTCGAGGATGTCCTGCAGGATGAGACGTGAAGATATGTCAACGTCAAGAACGCCGATAGGGTCGCTGTCGTCGAATGTGCCTGGCTTGGCATCGAGGCTGTACCACTCGCCGTCAAGATAGAGCGAGAACTGGTGCGCATGCTGCGGACGGTATTCCTCCTTGCCCTTCTTCTCCACTACGAAGTTCTTGGCAAGTTTCTCGAGGAACTGCTCAGAGGTGTTGCCGTTGAGGTCTTTGACAACACGGTTGTAGTCGAGCACCGTCAGCTGGCTTGCCTGGAAGCATACAGCCATGAAGTAGTTGTATTCCTCGTCACCTTTGTGGTTCGGGTTCTGCTTAGCACGCTCCGTGCCAACAAGTGCGGCGGCGGCAGAGCGGTGGTGTCCGTCGGCTATGTAGAGGGCAGGCATCTTGGCAAACTCCTCTGTGATGGTCTTGATGTCGTTGTCATCGCTGACCACCCAGAGCTGATGGCGGAAACCGTCTATTGGTGCCACAAAATCGTATTCCGGCTTGGTGGCAGCATAGCGCATGATGAGTTTGTCGAGGGTGCCATTGTCTGGGTAAGCGAAGAACACTGGCTCGATGTTGGCATTGTTGATGCGCACGTGCTTCATGCGGTCTTCCTCCTTGTCGCGGCGTGTCAACTCATGCTTTTTGATGATGCCTTTCTCATAGTCGCCAGAGTAAGCACCTACCACGAGGCCGTACTGTGTCTTCTCCTTGCCGCCATTTGCTGGTAGTTTGGATGTCTGTGCATAGATGTAGTATTGCTCCTTGTCATCCTGTACGAGCCAGCCATTATCCTGGAACTTCTGGAACTGACGTGCAGCCTCTTCATACACTTTCGGGTCGTACTCAGATGTGCCAGGCTCGAAGTTTATCTCAGGCTTGATGATGTGATAGAGTGACTTCTCGTTGTTGCCGGCTTCGGCGCGTGCCTCTTCAGAGTCGAGCACGTCATAAGGACGTGACTCTACCTGTTCTACGAGGTCTTTCGGTGGGCGTATGCCCTTGAATGGTTTTACTGTTGCCATGTTTTTATTTATCGTTTTTACTTAAATTACTTGTCCAGAATGCTTACCTTTGCTTTGTATATGCGCACTGTGGAGTTCAGGCCTGACGGCATGGGCTTCCACTGGTCATATTTAGTGTTTTTGTATTTTATGTCAACGACGTTGATTTCCTCCATCTTACGCCATTCCACGCCGCGGCGGTCAAGGTCTGCTATGCGGTTGGCAGGCAGGTTGGTGACCTCTATACGCACGGTGTTCTTTCCTTTCTTGAGCAGTGATGCATCAAAGTTGAGTATATATGGCACGCTCCATGCGCAACCAATATACTGGTTGTTTATGTAAACGCGTGCGCTTTCGCGTACGTCGCCAAGGTCAATGGCGTATGTGCCGGTAGAGTATGGCGTGGCGTTGAATGTGGTTTCATACACACCGGTGCCCATGGTTGTGCGCGCTGCTTCGTCGTCAAGTGTTTCCCATGTCTGCAGTTTGCCGATGTTGAATGTCTTGCCCACCTTCGGCTCTTCGTCCATGAACGACAGTTTCCATCCCTTGTCGAGCAGTATCTCGGTGTCAGGCGTAATGTTGGTGGGGCGCATGCTTAGAGGAGTGCTGCTGTTGCCGAAGCAGTCGAGCTGCAGGAACATTGACTCACCGGAGCGAAGCGTAACACGCACCTTGTTGTCTGGATTCTCAACAGCATAATAATTGTCGGTCATTGGGTCGTACCATCTAGCTTTCTTGAACGATACACCTAACTGACAATATGCGTCAACGTCCTTCGGTGTGAGGTTGGCAATGAAATAGCAGTATCCGTTGCCTACGCGGCGACGTATCATGTTCAGTGAGTGCTGTGTCTTGATTGGTTCATACGTCGCAACCTTCATGAGCGCTTCAGCGTCATTGCCGTATATGATGGTCACACCTTGCACTTTCAGTGTTTCGATGCGTTCCTTTACTTCATTTGACAGTATTGCTCCCTGTGGGATGAGCAGTGCCTTATAGCTTATGCCCTTTTCGGTGATGAGACCACGCTTGCCGTTTGGCAGCATTGATGAGCGCAGCGACAGTATCTGGCGGTCAGAGATGTAGTCGCAGTCAAATCCCATGCGGTCAAGTTCCAATATGGATTTCTTGAATTCGGGCGCAAGTTTGCCGAGGTTGTGAATCTCTAACTTCATCAGCAGTGTCTTCATGTTCTTCTGCCACAGGTTGTGCACTGGGAAATACACCAGTATCTCATTGTCTGGCTCGCCTGTCTGCAGTTGTTTCTGACAGCGCTCTATGTAGTCGTTGAGATACTTAGCGTCGCGCCAGATGGTGTTTGTGGGTGACATATCCACGCTTGCATAGAATTTCCATCCCGGCCATGTGTCATCCTTGGGAGAATAGCATGTGCCGTGGTAGTACATGTGGTTCACTCCGGCACAGAACATCAGGTCGAGGTCGGGCTTCATCTGTGATAGCGATGTGCGGAAATGCTCCGTAAGCCATGTGAATGTCTCGCTTGACACCAGCCGCTTGCCGGTGACGTGTGCTGCGCTGGGAGCGTATTTAAACATAGAATAGTCCGAGTCGTTCACCTTCGTCATGCCGGGATCTTTACGCAGTCCCTTGATTCCCAGTTCACTGAGGCCGAAGCCCTCTATCTCGGGTATGTCAACAGCAGCGTAGAGGTCAAGCAGGTTAGCAGGTGATCCGTGGGCTTGGTTCTTCACCTGCATACCGTGGGAGTGAGCCCATTCCACCCATTGGTTGGTGAAATTCTCGCGGAGCATGTCAGAAAGTGTCTCACGGTAGTCATGCACGACGATGGTGTCGCGGTCCTCCAGTTTGTTTATGTTCTGCTTGAGTGAATAGCCACGGCGTGCTTCAAACTCCTGGGGCAGGGTAGGAGACCAGTCGGCGTCATACACCTCGTAGGAATCGTTGAACGACACCTGGGGCCACGGAGTGTGGGTGGAACTGAATGCTTTGTCAAACTTCTCAAGATAATGCTTTACGGCATTGCGGTCAAAGTGGTCGATGACCAGACCTGCACCGCCTGGTGCGGCGCGTTTCACTTGCTGTTTAGTCCGGCCGTTGTACACAGCTATTATGCGCCATGAACCTTGCTTTGGTGCTTTCCATACCAGAGTGCCGCGTGCATCAACATCGCCTGTCACCTCTACTGCACCGCCCTTATATCCTTTCACTTCCACGGGAAAGGCCATGGCGAAACTGAAACGTGCTGTTTCCTGTTCCTTCTTTGGAGCGGAAAGGGAAATACCTGTCTTGAGTTCTTTCGCATCAACGGTCTTGTCAACGAATACCACTTTGCATGCAGCTTCGTCTATAGGTGTCTCAGGACCACCGAAAGGCCATCCTGTACCGTTGTTCATGTCTATCTCTATGCCGAGACGTTTGCCCTCGTCCATGACAAAGCGCAGCATCTCCATCCATTTGGGCGACAGGAAGTCAATGTTGTTCTGTTGATTGCCCTTGACACCGTAAATGGGAGTTATCTCCAGGGCGCCTATGCCTTTGGCGGCATACTGCTCCATGTTCCAACGAAGGTTTTCTTTATCAACGGCAGAACCGAGCCACCACCATCGTGCTCCGGGCTTTGTGGTAGAGAGTGGCTGCGCCGTGGCACTTATTGTTGTTACAAGCAGCAACAGCAAAGTGAAGAGTGAAGAGTGAAAGGTGAAGAATCCCTTGCGGTTCATGCCTTCAGCATACATTCCTTTTCTTTTATCCATAATACAGTTTTTATGGTGGGTGGTTATGAAAAATCCCCACAGTTTAAATTAGTCAATCACTTTAATGTTCCTTTACCAGTTTCAGATGTCCCGTTATTCATGATGATACGGTTCACCTTTTATTATGGTACAAGCTCGGTAAATCTGCTCTGTCAGTATAAGACGGACCATCTGGTGTGAGAAAGTCATCTTTGACAGAGATATCTTCTCGTTGGCACGGTCGTAAACAGCTTGTGAGAATCCGTAGGGCCCGCCTATGCACAATACGAGACGGTGGGCTGTCTGCTGTTTCTTCTCTATCCACGAGGCAAACTCCACCGAACGCATCTCCTTACCATGCTCGTCAAGCAGCACCAGCGTGTCGGAAGGCTGCACTGCTTTCAATATCAAATCCCCCTCGCGCTCACGTTGCTGCTGCATTGTGAGCGATTTCGTGTTCTTTATGTCCGGTATGACCGTTATGGCAAAAGGCATATAGTGACCAATGCGGTTTGTGTAGTCTTCAATGCCTGCTTGCAGGTGTTTGTTGTCGGTCTTACCTATCAGAATGAGATTTGTTTTCATCGTTTATATTCGCAAAGTTAGTGTTTTTTATCGGTTTGAGCAAGCAAAATGTCCTTTTTTTGTAAAAAACATATAAAAGTTTGTCTAATTTAAGTTTTTTTTTTAACTTTGTAGTCAAGTGGACAACGAATGAAACAAATATAATTGATATATCAACCCAAAAACTAAGTAAACAATGGAAAACAACGCACAGTTAATTGCACAATGTGAGGAGATAGCTAAACAGTGGCTTTCGCCTTCTTTTGACGAAGAAACACGCAAGGAGGTGCAGGCAATGCTTGACAATTCTGATAAGACAGCCCTTATTGACGCTTTCTACCAGTCGCTGGAGTTCGGCACAGGTGGACTGCGTGGCATTATGGGAGCCGGTACCAACCGTATGAACAAGTATGTGGTAGGCATGGCCACCCAGGGTTTTGCCAACTACATCCTCAAGGCATTCCCTGGCAAGCAGTGCTCTGTTGTCGTAGGTCACGACTGTCGCAACAACGGACGAATGTTTGCTGAGACTGTTGCAGACATCTTCTCTGCCAACGGCATCAAGGCTTATCTCTTTGAGAGTCTCCGCCCAACACCAGAGATTTCATTCGCTATCCGCCAGCTTGGTGCTCAGGCAGGTGTGAATGTTACGGCATCGCACAATCCTAAGGAGTATAACGGCTACAAGGCATATTGGGAGGATGGCGCACAGGTGCTTGCTCCGCATGACACAGGTATAATCGAAGAGGTGAACAAGGTTAAGATAGAGGACGTGAAGTTCAACGGCAATCCCGACCTCATCAAGATTATCGGTGGTGAGATGGATTATGACTACATGGTGGCTGTTAAGGAGAGCATGGTTGACCAGGACGTTATCCTGCGTCAGAAAGACCTCAACATCGTATATTCTGCCATGCACGGCACTGGTCGCCACATCGTGCCGATGTGTCTGCGTTCATGGGGATTCCAGAATATCAACGTGGTGCCAGAGCAAATGGTCGTTGACGGTAACTTCCCTACGGTTGTTTCGCCAAACCCGGAGAATGCAGAGGCTATGACGCTCGGTATGAAATTGGGTACGAAACTCAATGCCGACCTTGTGGTGGCTACCGACCCTGATGCCGACCGTCTCGCTATAGTATGCCGTAACGATAAGGGCGAGTGGCAGATACTGAATGGTAACCAGACTGCATGCATGTTCTATTGGTACACTATCAAGAACAAAAAGGCTCTTGGTCAGCTTAACCCTACTGACTTTATGGTTAAGACCATCGTTACCTCTGAGCTTATTGCTAAGATAGCACGTGCAAATGGTGTGGAGTGCTTCGATGAATATACCGGCTTCAAGTGGATAGCATATCGCATACGTGAGAACGAGGGTAAGCGTAAGTAT
>JAEEHW010000103.1 GCA_016281055.1 Prevotella sp. | reverse complement strand
TTCAACATAGCCCTGCGCTACGTCTGCTGCAGTGGCGGTGTACTTTGTAGTAGCCTCCGTAGCATCGGTGCCGGCGATAGAGTAAGCGAAATAGCCGGGATAGCCCACCACGGTAACTTCGTCCTTCTTGCCCTGTACGGGTACCTTGAATACTACCGGGTTGCCGGTCTGGATGCTGTTGTCGTTGTTACGGATGGTCTGGCCGTTTGCCTCTACAGTAAGAGAAAGGCCATTATTCTCAATTGTGCCAGCCTCCGTTTCGCCGGAGAACGCCACAACTGCCGCGACGACTTCACTATTGGTGAAGTCCCACGTAGCGGTTACAGGCAAGTCTGCCCTGGCCGCAATCGCTGCAAGCAAGGCAAAAATGCTCAGCAGCGACAATCGTAATGATTTGTAGCTCATAAATAAAAATGATAGTTTATAAATATAGTTAGTATTATTACTTTCGTTTAGAATTGTTTTTGCACATTACGCCACAAAGTTATAAATAAAAATTGGAACAGCCAAACTTTTCTGTATAAAAGTTTGAATGTTCCAATTTTGAAAGTGGTTTGATTGTGGCAATGCCTTATTGTAACGTAAACTCAACGAAAGATTTTTTTTCATTAATGTCGTTAATATAGGCCATTAATATCATTAATAGTCTTAGGGTGAAGCATTAATGGAATCTCGCTTTTATGCTTTTTCTATGCTCCTATGGAGCAGAAATCATGGAGAATCATCAGGACAATCTTTAGAGCCTGTAGGCTCAGAAATATTTCTGACTCAAAGAGCCTGAGATTCTAAAAAAGATTTTTATTGGATTTCTGCCCGTTAGGGCACAAAAAAGATTCGTTCTATTCGAGCTATTCGTGTTCAGGCTTAAATGAATTATTCAGAAACACAAATCACTCAAATGACACGAATATATGTCCTATGAACCTTAATTATGACTAATTATGATAATTCGTTTCTTTTATTTCTGAGCCGCCAGGCTCCAATGATTTTCAAAAAGATTTTCTATTGATTTCTGCCCGCAGGGCATAAGAAAAAGATTCGTTCCATTCGAGGTATTCGTGTTCAGGCTTAAATGAATTATTCAGAAACACAAATCACTCAAATGACACGAATATATGTCCTATGAACCTTAATGATAATTCGTTTCTATCATATATTTCTGAGCCGCCAGGCTCCTATGATTTTCAAAAAGATTTTTATTGGATTTCTGCCCGCAGGGCATAAAAAAAGATTCGTTCCATTCGAGTGATTTGCTTCGAATAAAAACATATAATACCCCTAAATTAACCATGAATTGGCCTTTAATTTTTATTTTAACTGCGAATTGTCACGAATTCTTGCTCTGGCAAGCGTCACCCTACGGGATGCCGAGCGTTCACTAATTTCCATCCGGAAGGAATAATTTGTGTGGGTTTGTGCTAATTCGTGGTTGCACATTATATATTTAGCGTAATTCGTTTTAATTAGTTGTTTAAAAATAATAGTGTTATCAATCCCTATTCGTTATATTGTCATTATCCTGTCTAATGTCTTTGAACTATATTAAGAATTTCAGACATACTCTTCTCTATTTCTTCAGGCAATGGTATAGGACGATATGCTAGTTGACCAAGTTCGTTGGAATAATGAGCACTTAACTCTTTCCAAAGTTGTGGAAAGTTCTTAAACAAAGGAGCGTCTTCGATATCATGCCTTTGCCAACCTTCGGGGGTATCAAAAGCGGCTTGGTCGTGTTTCCAAAGCTCATTTAAGTCTGACACAAAATCATCGTTAAGATAAGAATGGCATTCTTGGTCGTTTGACAGAGCATGAAGATCGTAAAAATGACGAATTTTCTCTTTTAATGTTTCTATGGGCTGAGGTGTAAAGGAGAAACGTAGTAGAGACACCAACTTCTCACAGACTGTACGTCGTTTATCTAAGACATTCAATTCAAATGGAGCCATATCCCACTCTTCAATAAGTTCTTCTTTGTCAGTTTCTCTTAAAAACTGTGTTATAAAACTTTCTATTTTCAACCTTACATATGGAAAAGGATTAGCGAAAGAATTGATTTCTACGATGACATAGTTGCCAAGAAGTTGCATACGTGGATCATTCTCAGTTAGCGTACTCTTATATGAATGATATGTCTTTCTGTATCGAGACCCTTTGCTGGTCTTTCCAGGAATGTCTGTTTCAGGAATTCCCTTTGTCATCACCTTATTTACCTTTGAAATTAAGGTCTTTATTTGATTGCCGTTCATTCCTTCTGCAAGCACTGCTATATCAATATCACTTGAGAATCGGTCTATAAGTCCATATCCCTTGGACAATGAAGTACCACCCTTCCATACTATGTTGTTTGCCTGAGGTGTATTTGATAGTTGTTGTAGAATCTTGGTTATCCAATAATCCTTCTCTATATAAATAGCAGCGATGTTTAGATATTCAGAAGCTGCACGAATAGCATCTGAAAACTGTTGTCTATTATTATCGAGTGTCATATAATTCTGAAATTCTTAGTTGATACCACTTTCTTTGTCAAGCCAACCTTATATACAGTGATGGGGTTAAGTGTATCTCTTAAAACACTGGCACGTTCTTCGCCAAACAAATCTTCTGTGATGGCTCCAACAATAGCCCTTGTCATGGGATTATATTTCAGAGCAAGTTTTATCATAGAATCAATACTTTTCTCATCCAGAGATTTTATGATTTCTCTAATTCTATTATATGAGTTATCAGGTGTTGAGTCTGGAATACGCTTAATATTTTTTATAGAATCAAGTAATTGGAGCAAAGGAATGTTATTTTTTGATATCTGATTGGCTTGTAGGACAAAACGGATAGAATACATCCCCCTGCGGGTATTGTTCTTCTTCACTTTCACGCCAATCTCAATGATATTGGAGATCTGTGTGGTTAGACCTAACTGTCCCCAAATGGAAACTCCTGTCAAATAACCTACCATCTTACCTTCTTTTTCCAATAAGTCCTTTACGACCTCTTGTTGGCTCGGCTTTAAGTTCCCAAACATAGTTTGTTTTGGCTTGTAAAATCTCCCCTTGGAAAGCCGTTGGATAGCCCCCGTGTCTGCCATACGATTTAATTTGCGTATAGCATTAGCACTATATTCGGGAGGAAATCCCAAATCTCTGTACGTGAAAACATAATCGGTGCGGAATGAATTCACAATTTGTTCTATGGCCTTTGATTGTAACATATAATATCTTCAAATAATTACTTGGTGCAAAGATACAAATTTTGTCTCGTTTTTAAGCCATAAAACAAGACAAAAGTGGTTTGAGAAGGTTATTTTTAACAATTATGAAGATTTGGCTATCAAATAAACAACATTTTGTCTCGTTTTTAAGCCATAAAACAAGACATAAATAGATGTGCATAATTATTTTTATAATGTTTGTATTGCATGATGATGTAGGTTTAGTGCATGATATAATGGCGTGTAGTGACTCCTACTCAACCGTTAGCAGGTGCTGAAGATGCATTGTCTGGTGATGCAAGGATTGTATAAATAATTATGCACATCTACTTATATATCAAGTATTATATGGAACATGCAATGTCGGAGGGGGACTGTGCAGTGTCCGCTTGTGCTCGCACACAGTGTTTTTCGTTTATATTTTTTCATGATTTTCTTTGTTTATTTCAGAAATAATTCTTACCTTTGCCCTTGAAAGCAGTTAGTCCATGGGTTGGGCTGTGTTTTCAAGACATATTGGTTTGATGCGCATACGGCAATGCCTCGTGAAGGCACCACCGCCATGACATCAAGAAAAGACGTTACGAAACGTTAGTCTTCTGTAACTGAAAGTCTGGTAAACTTTTCAAAACTATAAGAAGA
>JAEEHW010000102.1 GCA_016281055.1 Prevotella sp. | reverse complement strand
TTGTCCACTGTAAGACACAATGGTAATTTTGTCTTTTTACGTTAATGCCGTCAATTTCATTCGTTAATACCATTAATACTTTACCCTATGGTTATTAATGACATTAATGGTCTATATTAACGACATTAACGATAAAAAAAAATATTTCGTTGAGTTCACGTTAATTATGTAGGTAAGTATCCCAGACATGACACATTTATCTAAAAATCTAAAATAATCAAGACAATGAAAAAGCTATTCGTGATGGCTGCCCTCTGCTTGACAGGCATGGCGGCACAGGCTCAGCAGAACCTTAGTTGGGGCCAAGGACCGCAGGTGGCATCGCCTGACGTGCATGCAGACAACAGCGTGACCTTCAACCTTATTGCACCAGAGGCACAGAAGGTGCAGATTACCGGCGACATGCTGCCGACAAAGAAAGTGGAATATGCCGGCAATACTTATGACGTTCCTGACGTGGTGGACCTCGTGAAAAACGACAAGGGAGTGTGGAGCTATACTACTGAGCCGCTGAAGCCAGAACTCTATACATACAACATGATTGTGGACGGCGTGAAAATCATCGACCCGCTGAATGTGTATAACATCCGCGACATCAACAATCTCTTCAGCGTGCTGCTCATCGGCGGTGATTCGCGTACCGACCTCTACAAGGTGAACAAGGTAGCCCACGGTACTGTAAGCAAGATATGGTATGACAGTCCGACGGCCGGCCTTAACCGCCGACTGACGGTATATACTCCGGCAGGCTATGAGACCAGCGGCAAGGAATACCCAGTGCTTTACCTGCTGCATGGCATTGGCGGCGATGAGAACGCATGGAGCGAACTCGGTCGTGCTGCACAGATTCTAGACAACCTTATTGCGCAGGGCAAGGCAGAGCCTATGCTGGTGGTGATGACCAACGGCAACATCTCGCAGGAGGCTTGCCCCGGTGAGACCAGCGAGGGATTCCGCGTGCCCACCATGATGCTTCCACAAACAATGGAGGGCAGCTTTGAGACCGCCTTCCCTGATGTGGTGAAGTTCATTGAGAAGACCTACCGCGTGAAGAAAGACAAGGCACACCGTGCCATTGCCGGACTGTCAATGGGTGGTTTCCACAGTCTTTTCATCAGCATCAACAATCCTGACTTGTTCGGATATGTAGGACTGTTCTCTGCCGCTGTCGATCAGCAACAGAGGTCTCAGGGCGGACATCCCGAGATATATGCTGACCGCAATGCAAAGATTGATGCTCTCTTCGCCAAGAATCCCAACCTCTTCTGGATAGGCATCGGCAAGACCGACTTCCTCATCAAAAACAACAACAACCTGCGTGCCTACCTCGACTCAAAGCGCCATAAATACACTTACCTTGAGACCGAGGGCGGACACATCTGGCGCAACTGGCGCATCTACCTCACGGAATTCACACCGCTGTTGTTCAAGTAACAATGAAATTCAAAGAAGTAATATCTATTCTGCTATTATGCTCATGCGGTGCAAGCGCACCGCAGAGCATAATTACGGCAGAAAAGGCATACGAGGGAGTAAGCAACTATTGCCATCGCACGTATGACTGGAGCATAGCCAAAGACAATCCTTCCATAATGCATATAGATATGGGAGAAGAGTCAGACTCTACATATCAGGTAGTTTTCCGCAGCTATACAGGAGCTTATGTGCATTTCTATGTTGACAAGACAAGTGGTACAACAAAAATTGTGGAGAAAGTGCCATCCCTTAATGTAGAAGAGGAGACAGGAACCATCAATCTGTTGGATTACATAGAAAAACAGTAATACATTGCCTAAAAATAAAAGCTATGGGATGGGATGTAGTACAAATAGGGTTACAGCATAATCTTCCAATCTATGATCCTTTTGCAACGGCTAAAGAAGTTGCAAAAAGAATGAAGCAGAATATCAGACTTGTATATTTTAAGGAATGCAAGTGTGATATGTGTAAGAATGTTGCAGATGGAATAAAAGACTATGAATTGATTGAACTTGGAAAGTTTGAGGCAAATGATTCTGGTGAATATTTGCGAATGAAAGTTTTAAATTATGATGCATATCAAATTCGTAAAACAGATGGCATAAGAGATATCTGTAAAGATGAATATGCAAAATTAATACTTGATAACCTTAAAGATGAATACGATCTGTACGAAATAGAAGATGATGAAGAAAGTTTCAGCATTCAGATTTTCAAAGAGAATGTAAATCTTGATGTATATTATAGTGGCAGATGGGGATACTTTGAAAAAGCCTTCCATCACTCTGAGGAATACCAAGAAAGACTGAACGACTATCGGATTGAAATATATAATCAAGCCAAATTGTTTGGTTGTAATGAAGTGATTATATGTTCTGATCAAGGTCCTACACAAGCCATCTACGATAATATGGACTATTCTGCCGATGACCTAAAGGAATATGCCCGTTCATTCAAATACTTGAATGATTCTTCATGGGTGAAAGACTCAGAAAAAGATGATTGGAAGAAACATGCAAAACATATTATGTTCTCATCAGTGTTTCGAAACCAGTTTACGTTGTCTGATGAAGATTGGGTAGAGGTTATTTATGATGACTTTGCTGATATTATTAACGAAAAGGATTGAAGAATTGAAGAATGGATGAATTAAAATAAAGAGGGCGTACCAAAAGTCTATAGACCATTGGTATGCCCTCTTTTTAATGTGTGGCTTGCAAAGCGCATGCATGAAACAACCTAAAACGGCGCGTCGCTATCCGTCTGAAAGAACTGATCATCAAGTGCGGCGGGTGACGAATCTACATCCTGCGCTGAGGCATCGGCATTTTCCTGTTGGCAGTCGTCTATATCGCCAATAAGGCATTTCAGTTCAGGATGCAGACTAAGCATCTTCTGCAGCAGTTCTGGGCTACAGGATAATGGTTTCTCCATTGACCTTTTATATTCTTGCCATGCTTCGAGAGGCGTTACTTCTTCATATCTCTCCTCACTGACAAATCGTCTAAGTTCTTCCTGAAGGTATTCTATTTCTATGCGGATATATTTGCTTATGTTCTTCAACATACTTTGGGAAAGGCTGATGGCAT
>JAEEHW010000011.1 GCA_016281055.1 Prevotella sp. | reverse complement strand
CCTCGTGGCTAACTTCCTGAAGGAGAAGTTCGCTAAGAAGCCAGGCGTTGCAGAGGCTAATATAAAGGTTATACAGGCAGGTTATGACTACGGTCACAACACTCACTCAAGCGCTATCAACGTATATCGCATAGAGTCTAAGGAGAAGACTCCTGGACGTTACATGGACATCACAGGTAACAAGGCTACTGCTTACGGTTTCATCGCCGCTGCCGAGAAGGCCGGCCTGAAGCTGTACCTGGGTTCTTACCCTATCACTCCTGCAACCGACGTGCTGCACGAGTTGTCAAAGCACAAGTCTCTCGGCGTCACCACCGTACAGTGTGAGGACGAGATAGCAGGCTGCGCATCAGCTGTAGGCGCATCATTCGCCGGTGCACTGGCGGTTACCTCTACATCAGGTCCTGGCATCTGTCTGAAGTCTGAGGCTATGAACCTCGCCGTTATCATGGAGCTGCCTATCGTAGTGCTCGACGTGCAGCGTGGTGGTCCTGCTACTGGTCTGCCAACAAAGTCTGAGCAGACTGACCTCCTGCAGTGTCTCTACGGTCGTAACGGTGAGTCACCAATGCCTGTAATCGCTGCAACAAGTCCTACAGACTGCTTCTATGCTGCCTTCGACGCAGCCAAGATGGCACTGGAGCACATGACTCCTGTAGTGCTGATGACCGATGCATACGTTGCTAACGGTTCAGGTGCATTCAAGCTGCCTGACCTTGCTAAGATGGACGGCATCAACCCTCCATACGTTCCTGAGGAGCTGAAGGGTCAGTGGACTCCATACATGCGTGCAGAGAACGGCACACGCTACTGGGCAGTGCCTGGTCGTGAGGGCTTCCAGCACATCCTCGGCGGATTGGAGAAGGACGACAAGACAGGTGCTATCTCTACAAACCCAGAGAACCACGACCTCATGACACGCAAGCGTGCTCAGAAGATTGCTAACATAGAGGTGCCAGACCTTGAGGTGCTGGGCGACAAGGATGACGCTGACCTGCTCATCGTAGGCTTCGGTTCTACCTTCGGACACCTGCATGCTGCAATGGACGAGATGCGTGCTGCAGGCAAGAAGGTTGCCCTTGCACAGTTCCGTTACCTCAACCCACTGCCAAAGAACACCGCTGAGGTACTCATGAAGTACAAGAAGGTGGTAGTGGCAGAGCAGAACATGGGTCAGCTTGCCGGTTACCTCCGCATGAAGGTTGACGGTTTCGTACCAGCTCAGTTCAACCAGGTGAAGGGCCAGCCATTCGTGGTCAACGAACTCGTAGAGGCCTTTACAGAGATTATCAACAAATAAAAAATTATAGAGCGACTACGAATTTTACGAATTAAACGAATTTTCATGAGTCAGTTGAATTCCAACATCCATATTTCCTTTCCTGAGGAGTCGCATAAGATTATCGGAGCGGCTATGGCAGTGCATCGGTTTTTTGGATGTGGATTCACAGAAAAGGTTTACCAGGATGCATTTGAGATTGAACTGAGAAAACAAGGAATCCCTTACCAAAGAGAGGTTCAGATACATGCTTCATATCATGAAATACAGTTGAGCTCAACATTTATTCCTGATTTCGTCTGCTATGATAAAATCATCATAGAATTAAAGGCTGTTAAGGAATTGGATGACATACATCGCTCTCAATCCATCAATTATGCTAAAGTAGCTAATTACCCTTTGGCCATATTGATAAACTTTGGTGAGCCATCGCTTAAATTTGAACGATTCCCTAATTATAAAGGAACAAATTCGTATAATTCAAGAGTTTCTAATTCGTAAGGAATAAATTCGTATAATTCGCATAATTCGTAGTAAAAAAAATAAAAGTAATATGGAATTTACAGCTCAAGATTATAAGAAAGGACAGCCACGTTGGTGTCCGGGATGCGGCGACCACTTCTTCCTCGCATCACTTCATAAGGCAATGGCAGAAATCGGCGTAGAGCCTTGGAACACTGCCGTAATATCTGGTATCGGCTGTTCAAGCCGTCTGCCACACTACATGGCTACCTATGGCATGAACACCATACACGGTCGTGCCGCTGCCATAGCAACAGGCGCAAAGGTAGCTAACCCAAACCTCACCGTATGGCAGATCAGCGGTGACGGCGACGGACTCGCTATCGGTGGTAACCACTTCATACATGCTAACCGCCGTAACATCAACCTCAACATGATACTGCTCAACAACCGTATCTACGGTCTGACAAAGGGACAGTATTCTCCAACATCACCACGTGGCTTCGTCAGCAAGTCAAGCCCTTACGGAACAGTGGAAGATCCATTCCGCCCTGCAGAGCTCTGCTTCGGCGCACGCGGACACTTCTTCGCTCGTACAGTGGCTACCGACGGTCAGCACACTATCAGCGTGCTGAAGGCTGCCAACGCACACAAGGGTGCATCTGTCGTTGAGGTGCTGCAGAACTGCGTAATCTTCAACAACGGCTGCCACGATGCAGTGTATAACAAGGCTGGTCGTGAGGAGAACGCCATCTACGTAGAGCACGGCAAACCATTGATCTTTGGTAAGGACCGTGAGTTCGGACTCGTACAGGAGGGCTTCGGACTGAAGATCGTGAAGATTGGTGAGAACGGCATCACAGAGAAGGATATCCTCGTACACGACGCACACTGTGAGGACAATACACTGCAGACCAAGCTTGCCCTCATGGGTAACGGCGACGGTTTCCCAGTAGCCCTCGGTGTAATCCGCGACGTTGAGGCTCCTACCTACGATGACTGCGTATCTGCACAGATAGAGGAGGTCAAGGCTGCCAAGAAGTACCACAACTTCGCAGAGCTCCTTGAGACCAACGACATCTGGGAGGTGAAATAAAAAAGACTTTATTAGGCAACATAAAAAACAGCCAGGCTTCTTACTTGAAGTCTGGCTGTTTTTCAAAGTTACGAAGTTTTCCTTAAACAACTAAGAAAAGCGGGAAAAATATCACATTGCCATTCTCCGTTATTCTCTTGTTTGCATGTCAAGCACCCCTGCCTTCATCAAAATCGGAAATACGTGCTTGGCCAACATACGGTTTGACTTCTTTTCCTCAGAATAGTATTCGGCGTATAAGTCGTTATGGCCTTCAAGGAGTTTATCCATCAGTGCATCGTCAATCAGGATGGCCTCGGTATATCCTTTCCCATTGCTACCGTCAGAGATGAGATAGCACACTCGGTGGCGTATCTGGTTGCTGCTGTATGTAAAGTTGCCGCCTGAGCCTGCAAGCATATTCGGAGATGTCTGCCAGAGCTGCGCCTCTTTGCCTATCACCTCGTTTATGAAGATAATCTCATCATTATCGCTGCGCCAGGCTCTTGCATAGCCGCCTTTGAACCGTACATTGCTGCGCACCAGCTTACGGCAGTTCACATACAGTTCATCCTTTTTCATTATGGCGAAAGCTTCTTTCTTCAACACCTTGTCGATGGAGTCATTCTCCGTTGTCAGTCTGTAGTCGTTGTTTCCAAACCACAGTTTGCGTCCCTGACCGTTTATATCGCTGTATATATTGTCAAGAGCCTTCCACTGATTTCCCATCAGTTCCTCGTATGAGCAGCAGTAGCCGCACTGGGTGCTGGATGGTAGTTCTTTGTTTTTGTCAACCTTTTTTTCAACGGTGTCGGGAACTTCCGATAGCATAGTGTCATCGTTCATCTTCTCCTGTTCAGATAGTTCAAACAATCCCGCTTTCGCCAAGATGGGCAACACACGTTCCGCCAGTATGCGTTTTGATTTCTGTTTTTCAGAATAGTATTCGTCATACAGGTCGTCATGACCATCAATCATCTTCTCCATCAGGTTATCGTTTATCATGCGAACGGTTATGCGCCCTTTTTCGTCGGCACCGTTTGAAATGACATAGCATACACGTTGCTTTATCTGTTTGCTGCCTACAAGAGCTCCACCGATGGCACCAAACGCCATTCTTGCTACAATAGCATCAGACTCTGCTTCTTTTCCTATGGTTCTGTTTACGAATATCAGACTATGCTCTCCTATTCGCCTGGTTTTAGCATATCCGTTGGCAAAGCGAGTCTTTTCGAAGCGCAGTTTGCGGCAGTTGACGTAAAGCGTGTCATCCTGCATTAAGACGAAGGCATCTTTCTTCAGTTTCTTGTCTGTGGTTTCATTTCCTGTGGTGAGGGTGTAGTCGTTGCCACCCAACCAGAATTGTCGTCCTATACCATGAGCGTCTGCAAATATTGTGTCCAGAGATATCAGATTTCCTTCAATGAAATCCTCGTAAGTACGATAATAACCGCACTTGGCACTTACGGTCATTGCAGTCAGCAGATAAATAGCGCAGATTACAGTGCGCATCTGTCCCATTGAGATTTTTTTCATTAGTAATATTGTAGTGTTTTTGGTTAAAATATTATCCGAACTGCAAAGTTACGAAGTTTTCCTTAAAAAACCAAGAAATACGGGGAAAATAATGGCTGTTAATTTAATGGCCATTAAATTAATGATGGTTATTTTTAAGTACAATTTTATGGTTGATAACTATAGCTTCGTAATACCTATCATATTACACTGTAAAAGCTATCATATTACATGGTAAAAGATGCCCTTTTACAGTGTAATATGATAGCTTTTACGATACCCCCTGTATCACTTTGATAATAAGATGATTATATGAAGCGGGAAATGCTGTGCTGCGATACAGATTACAGTTTTTGTTTTACAGAAATGTTCCCTCAGCGCAGTTTTCGATAATGTATGTTTATGTCAGTGACATTTAGAAAAATAGGTCTTTTCACCTATGGCCACAGCGCTTTCTGTAATCATAATGGGTTGCTGTTGCACATTCAAGCCCTGCAATATGTTTTTCTTTATTTCGTTGCTGATTCTGTCTGCCATGTTTATCGCATTGTCATAGGCTATTTCCCTTCGTGACTGCGCACGCATATTCCACGTTTCTTCAGATCTCTCGTCAATGTACGGATTTTCTTTTGTAGCATATTCGTCTGGTTCAACATAACATGATATACCCTTCTCGGTAACAGTTGTTGACATCTGCCCTTCTTTCACATCGTATGCCCCCGCAATACTAATACTTATTGCTCTGGTGTTGAACTTACGTTCAATCTTTCCCGTCTTGTTGTTCTTCCTTTTCACAACCTGCTTGCGATGCAGTTTAGCCTTAAATGTTCCGTTCTTCTTGAATTTGCAATACCCTTCCAAATTCCAATAACCTAATCCAAGGCTTTCAATAAATTCTTTAGTACACTGCCATTTGCCCACAACACTTTGAGCATTGGCTGTTGTGATTATGGTTATTGTCAGCATAACCATAACAATAATCCTTCTATTCATAAATTCTACTTGTTTATATCATTATTACATTTACTCCGTCATAGTGATGCTGGTCCCGCTGTCTGTGACATCCAGCCTTACACGGCAGCCCTCCACCAGGGGGAAGTTCTTGCCGCTGTGGTGACCTATGGGGAAGTCATAGCATACGGGGATGGGGTAGTGCTGCAGGTATTCGTGGAGCATCTCATACATGTCGGCAAAGCCGCTGTCGGGACTCTTGTATTTTGAGAAATGACCCACGATGATACCCTTCAGCCGGGGCAGTATGCCGCGTATCTCAAGCAGGTGGAGCATACGGTCCACCTTCGACATCTGCTCGCCGGTGTCCTCAAAGAACAGTATCAGCCCCTCGTCCGTACGGTTCAGGAAGTCATACTCCGAGCCAGCCAGTCCGCAGAACACAGACATGTTGCCGCCCACCAGTATGCCCTCCGCCTCGCCTGGTTGGTTCAGCGGATGCGCCGGAACGTGGTAACAGGGCAGTTCGCCCTGCAGCAGCCGTTGCAGTATGGCGTTCACCGAGTCGCGCTCGCCGCGCATGGCGATGCCGTCGCACATGGAGCAGTGGATGCTCATCACGCCAGCCGCCACTTCGGCACTGTGCAGCGCCGTGGCATCGCTGAAGCCCATCACCCACTTGGGATGCGTGCGGAACTCGCTCAGAGGTATGCGCTCCAGCACCTGCACCGCACCGTCGCCGCCGCGACTGCATATTATGGCCTTCACGGTAGAGTCGCGCAGAGCCCACAGCATGTCGGCGGCCCGCTCGTCGGCAGTGCCGGCAAAACCATGATACTCACTCAGCGCATGTGGACCCACCACAGGCACATAGCCCCACTCACGAAGAGTCTGACAACCCTTCGCAACGGTCGTGGAGTCAGGAGTGCTCGACGGCGACACAATGGCAATAGTGTCGCCCTGCCTCAACGCCTGCGGCATCAATAGCTGCCGCTGTGCGTTGGCAGCCATTGCAATGGTGGATAAAATCCACAGTATAGTGCAGCGTAAATACATATTATGTTATTGTTTCGTCATGTGGTAACCCATGCGGTGCAGTTGCATCACCGATCCGAAGAGATACAACTGGCGCAGACAGGCCACATAGCCGCGAAAGGCCTCCTTCGTGCCGGGCTCGAAGCCCTGGCGGAGCAGTGCACTGTGAATGCGTGCGGCACACTCGCCCACGATGTCCTCCGTGCGCTTGTATTCCTCACCGCTGAGCAGCAGTACCACCTCACGCACGTATTCGTCCAGGGCATCGTAGCCGCGTCTGTCGCGCAGGTAGGCATACAGGTTCTCCACCTTTGAGTATGTCTCCCATTCGCAGTCCCAGTATTTCGCCACAGCCATGCCTATATACATCATCCAGCCCAGCGATGCCGTAGGGTATTTGCCAAACTCCCTTATTCCGTCGGGGATGTATGCCTGTGCTATGTCGTCCCATTTCTCTTCTACGTCGGGGCACTCCGGCAGACGTTCGTCAGCCTCGCCCAGCGAACGCAGGTAGCGGTGCAGGTCTTCCTGCAGTAGTTTTTCAAAGTTGTCCATTTATTATTTTGAGTAGTTAGAGGGAGTTAAAAGTAGTTAAGGGGAGTTAGGGGACATTACTTTATTCATCACTCCACCTTAACTTTAAAATCTTAATTCTTAATTTCCCATTAAATCTTAATTGGCTTTCCCCTTTCGGGCCGCCGAGCTAAACCTTCTTAATTTAAGAAGCAGTTCCTCCATAGAGTGAATGATATGGTCTGCCCCTGCTGCCGTGAGTTCCTCCTCGGTACCGTTGCCCCACGTCACGCCGCAGGTCTCCGTTCCGGCTCCAGCGCCCATCAGTATGTCCACCGCCATGTCGCCCACCACAAGGGTGTCCGCTGCGCTGCATCCCATCGCCTCAAGGGTCTTGAACACCGGCTCCGGGTCGGGCTTCGCATGCTCCACGTCGTCGGCACCGATGAGCAGCGACATACAGTCTGCTATGCCCATGTCGCCACATAGTCTGACGAGCGACACATGCGCCCTCGACGATGCTATGGTCATAGTGAAGCCATGCTCCTTCAACTTATGCAGTGTCTCCACCACCTGCGGGAACGGCTGCGGACTCATCGTGTGTAGGTTTTCCGCGAATATGCGCCTGTAAACCGTTGCGCATTGCATTATGTTCTCCTCCGCCATGCCGGGATACAGCAGTCGGAAACACCCGGCGAGGGGCAGTCCGATGGTTGCCGCGCACTGTTCATTCGTCCGTTCAGGCAGTTGCAGTTCACGTATAGTCATCTGCATCGTGGTAACGATATTCTGTTTCGTATCGCCCAGCGTGCCGTCAAAGTCAAATATTATCAGTTTCTTTTTGTTGTCTTGCATGATTATGTGTCTCTCACAGATTTCCACAGATATCACAGGAAACTTGAAGCCTCAGCGCGAGAAGCGCTCACCATCCCAATGATATTCTACAGACTTGATGAGTTCAAAGCACTCCTCGGTGAAGTTGCCCTGCTCCATTTCCGCCTCCAGGTCAAGAGGAGTCAGTCTGATATCTACTGATTTGTTCTCCGCATAAAACTCATATCTCAGAAAGTCCTTGGGGCGCTGACTGTAACATTTCTTGATTTTCTCTACAAGGTTTTCTTTGCCAGCGCACTTTTCCTTGTCGAGCAGTTCGCTGACGGCAGGAACTGGCAGCAGGTCTGCTTTCTTCAGCGCACCCGACTTGTAGGTATATGAAGCAAAGTCATAGAATCCCGGAGTTCCCTCCGCACCATCCACATGACTGTGGTATACAGCCCATCCACCCCGTTTCAGTTTGAAGCATGACACGTTGTTCTCAACGAAGTAAGCCTCTGAGGGTTCCTCATAGTCGGTGTATGACACGGTGCAGTCCGCCGGACAGGTTTTCTTCGTCACGGCACCCTGCTTTGCTGTGATTGCCTTCCATGCCTTAAAGGCAATGCCTTTTTCCTCTGCTGTTGCTTGCTGCGCCCGCAGGCCTATGGCGCATACGAGCATTACTGATAATAATAATAATTTCTTCATCGGTTGTGATATTATTTCGAATGCAATGAATCGCACGAAGCAAATAGCGAGTGTCTGCAAAGCAGGTTCGCGGTTGCCTTGGCGAATTTTCGAGTACAAATTTACTGATTTTCTCTCTGACTTCCAAATAAATCAGGTGTTTTGTTTGGAAGTTTGAATTCTTTTTCATAACTTTGCACTCATGAAGTCCGGTTGGCTCACTGGATGGGCATGGGGCTTCGTTGTCCGTGCCGCAAGGCACAGGCAGACATATTGGTTTTGATGCTCATACGGACATGCTTCGCGAAAGCAACACCGCCATGACATCAGAAAAGGACGTTTACGTGACGTTTTATCTTCTTTGCCTGAAAATCTGGTAATTTTTCATTTTGACTACAAGAAGATGACGCAACCGAAACGTCTGCGTGAGTGATTATTATGACAGGTTACTCACTCTGTTGGTATATATTATTGTATATATCATGTAAAGGGTGTGGTGTATCTATTTGTAATTATCTCTTCGGCGTGGGGTAACTGGTTGTTTATCCATATCATTTAGGTTATTCCAGAGCCTCAAGAGTGGGAAAAGCAGAAGAGTACAGCAACCCACGTCTTTTTCATTCCCTAAATTTATTATTAACCGCCGAGTATGGGGTGGCTACAGGCAAGGAAAAATTATTAGAGTATGGAGAAGAAAACCGCAAACCAAATGAAAGAAATAAAATGAAACAGGCCTCAGGTTGGATGACAAACAAATACCAATTGTTGATTGAGGAAAAACGACAGTTAATAAAATATGCGTCAAAGTATGGCTATTTGCCTCCAGGCAATAAAATGTTTAAGTAAAAATATTTAATAGAATATATTTATGATAATAAGTAACGTATTTCATGGTTTTTGGTATTGTGAAACTAATGAGATTTTTAATAAATCTGAAGGGCTCTTGGAAGAATTAAATAATTGTCTTGCTGACAGAGTATATACCACAGATCTTCAGTTGGATGAAATACATTTAAGTTTTCAAAACCCAGAAGCAATAAAGAGTCGCGTGCGCCCATATTATATGGCGGCACGTGACATGGAAAAGGATGATCCATGGGGACCATACTCACTTATGGCATTGATCTATGAGATTCCGCTGCCCGAAAGAGATTTCATCAAGGTCTCAGAAGATAAGTTACCGACATACATCGGAAAAATTCTCTTGGAACATCTCGAAACACACGACGTGCCTGTCAAGATACGCAAGCAGTTTGACCGTGACCGTTTCATAGCGGATGTAAGAGACTTCTTCGTCAACGTGAAGGGCTGCAAGCTGTAAATTGCATACATAAACAAAATAAAGCCGTTTTAGAAAGCCACCTATGTCATGGAGGCATTTCTAAAACGGCTTGTTTTGTTCCTAATCACTCCCTTCCCACGTATGGGTTGCTGGTTATGGTTGAACCGTCGTAGCCGTAGTTCTGCCAGAGGTTCGGGTTGACGTTGCGCTGTGCCTGCGGTATTGGGAAGCGGTAGTGCTTGAAGTCTATCGTCTGCTTGTTGTATTCAGGATAGTTCTTTGCCAGTGCACTGTTCTTGATGGTCTTCACCAGTATCTTCCAGCGCTTCAGGTCGAGAAGGTGCTTCTGCTCCAGTGTGAACTCCCATGAGCGCTCCTGTATGATGGCCTGCTTGAAACCTTCGTAGTCGAGTCCTGCCTCCAGGTCGTGAACCTGTGCCTCTGTGGCGTTGATGTCTTCGCGGAAAGCACGGCGGCGCACCTTGTTGAAGGCATCGTATGCCTCCTGGTTCGGCTGGTGGTCACGCTCGTTGATGGCCTCGGCAAGCACGAGGTAAACCTCTGCAAGGCGGATGACCTGACGGTTCATGGCGCGGTCTGCAGCACTGGTTTCCGGACTGTCGTGGTCTATGTATTTGTTGTAGCGTGAGAAGCCAGACTCGCGTGTGCCGTCACCGTCGGCATCATAGTAGAAGTGGAACCAACTCTGTTTGGACGGCTGCCACAGTGAGTCGGCAAACGACACATCCTTTCTCTGGTCGCCCTCAAGGTATGAGTTCTCTACGGTGTTGTCAGGTCCCGGTGCTATGTGCGGCAGCGATACGCTGTAGCTTGTTGAGAACGAGCAGTGGCACAAGTGGTTGTTGCCGCTGGCATCGTTGACGCGTGTGCTTGAACCAAGGTAGAACTGTATGGCGAAGATGCTCTCCTTGCCGTTGCGGTTCTGGTTGTTCCAGTTGTTGTAGAAGTCCTCCTCAAGAGCATACTCGCCGGAGTCGATAACCTTCTGTGCATATTCCGCTGATTTTGCGAAATACTCATGGCGCTGTGCATCTGTCAAGTCGTCGTCCACCTGTGCCCAAGTCAGATATACCTTTGCCAGAGCAGCGTTTGCAGCACCCTTGGTGGCACGGCCTATGTCAGCCAGGCCATACTCGCTCACCTCCGGCAGCAGTTCTGCAGCATCCGTAAGGTCGTTGACAATCTGCTGATACACCTCCGTCTCAGAGTTGCGCACTGCATTGTTGCCTTCGCCCACTTTTGTGACAATGGGCACTGGGCCCCATATCTGCACTGCGTAGTTGAGATAGTAAGCGCGGAGGAACTTAGCCTCACCTATAACCTGTGCAGCAATATTCGGCGACACGCCGGCAGGGTTCTGCTCCAGTTTTGCGATAACGTCGTTGGCACGTGCTATTGATGTGTATGCAGCAGCCCACAGACGAACGAGGTATGAGTTTGTTCCGTCCCATGAAAGCAGTCCGAGCATACCGCCGCCGCCGTTGGGGTTCTCGCCGCTGACCGTAGTCTCCGTGGTCAGGTCAATGAGGTACATGTATGTCGTTGCCAGTTCGATGTCTGATGCATACACCGCATTTACGAGCGCCTTTGCGTCGGCATCGCTCTGTGGCAGGTTACTCTCCGCCAGTTCGCTCTGGTTGCCCTGGTCGAGCGATTCACACGAAGAAGTCACTGCGGCAGCCAGCAACAGCAGCACTGCCAGTGCAACGGCATGGAGAGTGTAGAATGTTCCGAGTCTTTTCTTCAGTTTGTTGTTTATCCTGTTCATGTTTTCATCTCCTTTCTTTTTGTTTACTTATATACTATTATATTATCACTTCAATTATTCAATTTTTCAATCCTTCAATTCTTGAATTCTTCTGATTTCTGAGTGCTTCTTCGTACGAAGAAATAGCGAACGTCAGTCGCCAGACTGGTGCACGTCTCTGATTTCTGAGTGCTTCTTCGTACGAAGAAATAGCGAACGTCAGTCGCCAGACTGGTGCGCGTCTCTGATTTCTGAGTGCAAAGTTACTGCAATTTCCTCATCTGTGAAATCCCCTTTATTGGTTATTCCACATACCCTCTTTATGGTATCACGCCATGTAAAGCGTTGTGATATAGCGTTTTCCGCTTTATTAAAACAAAAGGAACGGGCTCATCACATGAACCCGTTCCTTATTATATATATTATGTGTGACTAATCATTTGCTGAAGCCGTGACCGTTCCACTTCACCGTTCTCTTCTTGCTCGGAGCGTCGTCATACCACGTTGTCACTACGATATCCTTACCTTGACGTGGCAGGGAGTAGGTGTTCCAACCTTCAAGATCACAGGCATATAACGCATCGAAGTTGTCGCTGAAGTAAGTATCTAGCCTTTTCGTGATATTGTCATAACGATAGAACATGATCCCGTCAAACTCACCCCTGTAGCTCTTGCCATCCATAAACGTGGTGGTGTTAAAAGCGAAAATCTTATGCTTGCCGTCAGCCTCGTTCCAGTAGCACATATCAACTCTCACCAGCGTTTCGTCCTGCTTGCTTTCATAAAGCGCGTAGCCATTCAGTTTGTCCACCGTAAATGTTATGTTCTTAGGCTGTGATGCGCCCCGACGGTACCTTTCCATGGCATCTCTCACAGCATTGATAGACTCATGATCAGCGTCCGTCTCCTCAGTGGAGTAAGTAACCAAAGCCCATATAAAGTCATCTATCGCTGGTTTTGATCCCTTATAGTTCACTTTCATCTGGGCTGACATTGCCAGCGTGCAGCCAGCAAGCAAGATAGCTAATAAAATACGTTTCATCTTTTATTGTTTTAATAGGTTATAAATAAAGGTGTAATAAAAACCAACTGCAAAGTTAGTAATTTTTGTGGAATGTGCAAAGAAATTAATGACATTATTCTACTTTATGTTCAGAGACAATGAAATTTTGTGAACAAATGACGCAAGGGAAAAAATCCAAAAATAGAGTGAAACGTTCGGAATTTTGACTAATGGAGTTCTTATTTCCGCAAGTGGGATTTTCACGGAATGGGGCATTTTGAGGTAAAAGCTGGCTTATTACACTCTAAAACGCATCTTTTTGCACGGTAAAAGATATGCTTCTACCATGTAAAAGCTATCGTATTACACTGTAAAAGCTATGCTTTTGCAATTACAAAGGCATCTGACGGCAACGCAATATTCTGTTATTCGTTTATAATCAGATGGTTATAAAAAACGCATTTTCCTTGCGATATTTGAGGCCAAAACAGACTTTGGTGATTTCTATCGCAAGGAAACGGCATAATAAATGTTAAATTCAGGGGAGTTAAAGGGAGTTAGAAGGAGATAAAGGACAATACTAATTGCCGGTGAACAAGCAAAACACAGTAAAGTTGAAATACATATTTTTGATTAACCTGTTCATGCTGGCAAACGGGGGTGTGCAATACGTAAAACACTGCGTTTTAGGTATTGTACACATTATTTATTTGCCGTACCTTTGCGACGCGATTTGAAGAGAAAAACGATGCAGGTAAAAAAAGACTATACACGCGAGCAGATTGTTGAGTTTGCCAAGCAGGTGTTTCTGAAAAACGGATATGCCAAGACCTCCATGCGCGACATTGCCAAGGGGGTGGGGATAGGTGTGAGCAATATCTATAATTACTTCAAGAGCAAGGACGAGCTGTTCCGCCATATCGTGGGACCGCTCATCGCCGAACTGGAACGCATGATGCGCGAACATCATAACGTGGACAACCAGGATGGTTTTGTGCGTTATGCCTCTGGCGAGGCTGACGATATGTTGGCCGACCACGTGAAGGAATACATGCGGCTCATCAACAACCATCGTGACGAGCTCAAATTACTGCTTTATCAGTCGCAAGGCTCCTCGCTTGAGAACTACATAGACGAATATACTGAGGAGTGTACGCATTTGGTCTTGGAGTTTATGGATGAGTTCAAGCGCAAGTTTCCTGATTACGGCGTCATCCATACCCCGTTTACCTATCACATCCACATGGTGTGGATGTTCAACTTCATCTCTGAAGTTATCAAGCACGACCTACCCGCCGACGAGATCAGGCGTGCCATAGAGGACTACATACAGTTTGAGTTTACGGGTTGGCGTGCGCTGATGAACGTAAAATAGTCAGTTTTAGGTATTGCAGGTGTCATTTTTTCGCCGTACCTTTGCCGACGAAAAATAATTCATCGGCGAAGCACTGACTTTGCAGCCGGAAATTTCATGACAGATGAAAAGGTTAATAATACATAGGAATGCTTCTGTATCAGATACATGGAGGACTCGCAGCAATGCGGGTCTTCTTTTTTTTATGAACAAATTGGAACATTGTTCGTTTTTGAAAACTAAAAAAATAATAGGGTATGAAGATTGAAAAGATTAACGAGTTGTTCGCACGCTTTGCTGGGCAACTGCTGAAGATGCGCTGGACAACACTGGGCATCTTCGCATTGGTGATTATCGTATCTGTCATCGGCATGAAACGGATGGTGAAGGAAACGTCGTTTGACGACTATTTCATCGAGGACGATCCCATGCTGGTGATGACTGACGAGTTTAAGTCGCACTTTGGCAACGACTACTACGTGGGTGTGCTGACGCAATGCGACAACCACTTTACACAGGAGCACCTGACGACGCTCAGGGCATTGTCGAATGAACTGCTGGACAGTCTGTCGTATGTTGACAAGGTGACGTCGCTCACCGACATTGAGTTTATGGTGGGCAGCGATGAGGGCATGACCATCGAACAGATAGTGCCCGATGAAATTCCTGCGGACGGTACGGCGGCAATGGACAGCATTAAGGCGCGGGCCTACAGTAAGCCCCACGTGGCGAAAAAACTCATCTCACAGGATGGCACCTTGTCGTGGATTATGGTGAAGTTGCGCACCTTCCCCAAGGACAGCGTGTGGAAGCAGCAGGGCACCGTATCGCCCGATATCATCACGGGTCAGGAGGTGGAGCGCATCATCAAGAAGCCAAAGTATGCCTCGCTGCATCCCAAAGGCACAGGCATGCCCTACGTGACCAACTGCAAGACGGAATATATAGGTAAGGAGATGGGGCGCCTGATGATGATTGCCACGTTGATTTGCATGGTGGTGATGCTTTGCATGACGCGCTCGCTGCGTGGTGTGCTGGCACCGATTATCTCGGTTATTGGAGGACTCTTCATCACTTACGGCATCGCGGGCTGGACGCAGATGTATGTCGATTCAACGGTACTGATGATTCCTACCATCCTGGCTTTTGCTGTGGCCATCGCCTACAACATCCACATCTTCTCTTATTTCCGTGGGCGTATGCGCATACATGGTGAACGTCGTAAGGCTATCGTTGAGACAATGAAGGAGATTGGTTGGTCGGTGTTCTTCTGTGGCTTTACCACGCTGGTGTCTCTCCTGTCGTTCCTCGTCATTCCCATCCGCCCGATGCATTGCGTGGGCGTAATCAGTTCGATGAGTGTGCTGTTTGTATTGCTTACCTCGCTCATCATCTCGCCCGTATTGCTCTCGTTTGGCAAAAACAAACGACCTGTAGAGGGCTTTACCGAGGAGAGCGACACACGATGGACGGCAGCGATGGTGAAACTGAGCGACGTGGTACTGAGAAACCCAAAGAAGATTGGATGGTCGTTCATGGTGGTGTGCATTCTGTTGTGCATCGGTCTGTGGAGGATTGAGGCGGCCTTCGACATCGAGCGCACGATGGGCGAAGACGTGCCCTACGTGAAGGAGGTGATGGATGTAGGACGCTCCGAATTGGGTTCGCTATATTCATACGACCTTATCGTGGAACTGCCCAACGCTGATGAAGCTAAGGAACCAGAGAACCTGCGGCGTCTGGACAAGTTGCAGCAGAAGGTGGCAAAATATGACCTGACCAAGCGCACTACCTCGATTCTCGATATTCTGAAGGATTTGAACCAGACATTGAACGACGGCAATGCGACCTGCTATCGTGTGCCTGATACGGAGGAAGAGGTGGCGCAGGAGATCCTGCTCTACGAGAATGCCGGTGGCACGGAGTCGGAATACTGGGTGGACTATGATTATCGCCGCCTGCGATTGATGGTCGAGATATCCGACTTCAACTCGGCGCAGGTGGAGCGCGAGATGGCGCGCATCCAGCAGGACGCTCAGGCATTGTTCTCTGGGGCGAAGATTACTACCGTGGGAAACATTCCACAGTACGTCACCATGATGCAATATCTGGTGCGCGGACAGATGCTCTCATTCGTCATCTCCATCCTCATCATCGGCATCATCCTGATGATTGCCTTCCAAAGCATCCGTGTGGGACTGATAGGACTCATCCCCAACATGATGCCAGCGGTCTTCGTAGGCGGCTATATGGGTTGGATGGGTGTGCCACTCGACATGATGACGGCTACGTTGCTGCCCATGATGCTGGGCATGGCCGTGGACGATACCATCCATTTCATCAATCACTCAAAGTTGGAGTATGACCGCACGCAGCACTATCAGAGTGCCATCCGCAGGACGTTCCGCGTGGTGGGCGTCGCCATCGTCATCACGTCTGTCATCACATCGGCGGTGTTTGCCAGCTTCTGCACATCATCCTGCACGATGTGTACCAACTTCGGCCTGATGGCTATCATAGGCATTCTGTCGGCATTGGCAGCAGATTTGCTGGTGACACCGATTCTTGTGAGCAAGTGCAAGGTATTTGGGAGAGAGATGAAAAATTGAAAAATTGAAGGATTGAAGAGTTGAAGAATTGAAGAATTGAAGGATTGAAGAATTGAAATAGTGAAAGTTATGAAAAAGATTTGTTTGTTTTTGGCTGCCTGCATGTTGGCAGCGGGTGAGATGAGTGCCCAACAGTTGACGGGTCGCGATGTGATTCAGAAAGTAAAAAACCGTCCTGACGGCAACACACGCTATGGAGAAATGGAACTGACACTCAAGAAAAAGAACGGAAGCACGCGGCAGCGCAAGGTAACGTCGTGGGCGATGGACGAAGGTAAGGACACGAAGAAGATGATGTTTTTTACCTATCCAGGCGATGTGAAGGGCACGGGATTCATGACATGGGATTACGACCAGATAGGCAAGGAGGACGCCAAATGGTTGTATCTGCCTGCGATGAAAAAGACGCGCAGAATCAGTGGATCGTCGTCGAAGACCGACTATTTCATGGGTACAGACTTCACGTACGATGACATGGGGCAGCGCCATGTGGACGAGGACAAGCACAAACTGCTGCGCGAGGAGATGCGAAACGGCCATAAGTGCTGGGTGGTAGAATCAGTACCGGTGGATAAACACGAAATATATTGTCGTAAGATATCATGGATACGCCAGGACTGCCTGATAGCAGACCATGTGGAGTATTATGACAAACTGAACAAGTTGCACCGAGTGCTCAATATTCAGGACGTAAAGAAGATACAGGGCTTCTGGACAATTCAGAAGATGGAGATGAAAAACGTGCAGACAGGGCACAGCACCACCATCGTCGTGAAGAACTCGCAATATAATGTCAAGATAGACAAGTCACTCTTTACCGTTGCCAAACTGGAGAAAGGCTTATGAGATATGTTATCATCATAGCAATCATGTGGTGCGTCATTCCGCTTTCTGTCATGGCACAAGAGGAGGATTCCTTGCGTGTTAATGTAAAAGGATTCGTGGATACGTATCATGCCGTACGCATTGAGAGTCCCAACGACTGGATGTCATCTCGTAGTCGTGTGCGTGGCGAGGTGACCATTGAGAAGGGATATGCGGGGGCGTTCGTTTCTGCTAATCTGGTCTATAATGCCATACTGAAAGACCGCACGGGATTCCAGTTGCGTGAGGCGTATGCCTATTATTCCGACAACCAATGGGATGTGCGGGCAGGACGACAGATTATCACGTGGGGCGTGGCGGATGCGCTGCGTTTGACGGACATCATCTCGCCGATGGACTATACAGAGTTTCTGGCGCAGGACTACGACGACATACGCATCCCCGTGGGCGGCCTGCGACTGCGCTACTCGCGAGAAAAATGGAGCGTGGAGGTTGTGGCGATACCTGTGAGCAGCTTCTTCGAACTGCCTACCGATGATAATAATCCTTGGTCTGTAGGACCTGTTCCTATTGCTGCCGAGCCAGCCCACAAGTTTCATAACATGGAGTATGGCGGCAGGTTGTCGCTCTTCCTCAGCGGTATCGATTTATCGTTCTCGGCCTTGCATACCTGGAACAAGCAGCCTGTGATGTGCAATGGCGTGGGCGAGTATCGCCGCATGACGATGCTGGGTGCGGATATGTCTGTGCCTGTAGATAAGTTTGTGATACGAGGCGAGATAGCTGAGTATCTTGACGAACTGCAGGCTGGGGGCTCGCGTGCTGCATCGACTAACGCTCTTGTGGGCATCGACTGGTATGCCGGCAATGACTGGACGCTCTCAGCGCAGTATGCGCATAAATACGTGGCGCAGGGCGAGCACAGAAACACGGGCCTCTCGACCCTCCGCATCTCGAAGGACCTGCTGCACAATACGCTCGCACTGCAGACTTTCGCCTACATCGACGTGACCAACGGAGGCGTGTTCAATCGCTTTAGCGCCGACTACGCCCTAAACGATCAGTTACATGCTATCCTCGGCTTCGACTACTTCCACGCTGATAGCGGCATGTTTAGAATTTACGATAAGAACTCAGAACTTTGGGTTAAGTTGAAATATAGTTTTTAATTTACATGCAGTATGAACAAATCAAACATCAATTACCTTGGCATCATTGGATGTGCCATCCTTTATGCCGTAACATCTTTTGCCAGTGCCTTTATCGGATTCCTGAGTCCTTGGTGCTGGGTTGTAGTTTTTCCCGTCCTTGCAGCAATCCTTGGTGCTCCCTCTTATCTGTGGGCAGCGTCAAGGTGGCAGCGATTCGGCGTAGCCACGCTGTTCTCGGTAGTCTTTGCAGTGCCCTTGTTGTTTATGGGCGAGATAAACATTGTCCAGACAGCCTTGATGGTTGTCGTAGGTGCGGTTTCCGATGCCGTCCGACAGATTATTGGCAACAAACAGAAGCGAGGTGCTTTCTTCGCCTATCCTATTCTGTCACTCGGAGTTGTCGTGTGGCTCATGAAGCTGTGGACAGACTCAGAGTGGTACTATCAGGGAGCTGCGGAAGAGATAGGGGCTGATTATGCCGAAGGACTCAAGACACTCTCATCTGTATGGGGGCTAATCCTGGTTGTTGCTCTTACCCTTGCAGTGGGCTTTATGGCAGTACGCATCGCTGCTGCAAAGATGAAATTATTCTCTGCGAGGCACCATTAATGCCCATAAATACCATAAATTCTTTCATAAATTTAATTTATGGAGAAATTAATGACAATTCAGGGGCATTAATGGTACGCCGTAGGCAAAAATATATTCGCTGAATAATTACGTTAAAGACAGATTTAATAGATTATGGCAAATATTATAAAATCTTTTTTCAGTCAGTGCGCACGTCCAAAGGGTGCTCTCGGACGTGTGATGCTTAGTTTTATGAATTACACTCATGCCCCGCTGACCAACTGGGGACTGCGACTTGTCGGTGTGCAGGATGGTTGGACGATGCTTGACATCGGCTGTGGCGGGGGCTTTACTATTCGCCGGTTGCTGAAACAGAGTAAGGATGCACAGGTCTATGGCATTGACATCTCAGAGGAGAGCGTGGCGAAGGCTAGGAAGGTGAACGCCGAGGTGCTCGACAAGCAGGTGTTCGTCTGTCAGGGTTCTGCGGAGAAACTGCCCTATGAGGACGGAAAGTTCGACCTTGTGACGGCAGTGGAGACAGTGTATTTCTGGCCCGATCTCCCTGCTTGCTTGCAGGAGGTATGCCGCGTGATGAAGTCCGGCGGCAAGTTCGCCATCTTGGTAGAGGTGGTTGACAGCAATTCCAAGTGGACGAATGTGGTGGAGGGCATGACGGCCTATTCGCCGGAAGACCTGAGAAAGTTGCTCGACGATGCCGGCTTCATTCAGACGGAAATCCATCGCAAGAAACCTTCGTATGCAACAATCTTAGGAGTAAAAGCATAGTTTGCAATTGAATTGCGACAGTCTTGCCGTACCTTTGCACCCAGAAAAATGAAATAACTATTCAGCGAATATATTTTTAGCCTACGGCGTACCATTAATTCCCCTGAATTGTCATTAATTTCTCCATAAATTAAATTTATGAAAGAATTTATGGTATTTATGGGCATTAATGGTGCCTCGCAGAGAATAAAATTCCATTAATATGGCATTCGCTGAATAGTTACAAAACGAAACTTAATATAATAAGACTATGGCAGACAAGATTAAAAGTTCGTACAAGTTCAGTAAGAGTTTCTACGATGATGCGATTACCCAGGGTAAGTGGTGGAGTAAGTTGTATTTCAAGTTGCTCTGGGGCGGTGTTGATGACAACGAGATTGCCCGCAGGGTGCTTGGTTGGATTCCAGATGATTTCTCTGGGAAGTTGCTCGACGTGCCTGTTGGAACGGCAGTGTTTACCACTGAGAAGTATAAGCGGATGAAACAGACCGACATCACCTGCCTGGACTACAGCCAGGATATGCTGGAGCAGGCTGAGTACAGATTCCGTGAAGCAGGCATCGGCAACATTAAGACGATGCAGGGCGATGTTGGCGCACTGCCCTTTGAGGATGGTTCCTTCGACTACGTGCTTTGCATGAACGGACTTCATGTGTTCCCCAACAAGGACAAGGCATATTCAGAGATACTGCGAACCCTGAAGTCTGGTGGTGAACTGCTGGCCTGTTTCTACATTGCGGGCGAACAGAAGGTTGCCGACTGGCTCGCCAAGACAGTCATGACCCGCATGGGCTGGTTCACCCCTCCGTTTGACACGGCGGCAGATGTGCGCAAGCGACTGGAGCCTTTCTGCGAAATACTCGATTTCCACGTAGAGGGTGCCATGCTTTATTTCAGGGCAAGAAAGAAATAGGCGGTCGGTACACTATTTCGCGATTTTATTCCCTAACCAGTGTGCGAAGGCCAGGTTGGCAGCAATGACTATCAGGCCGACGGCGCCCAATAGCAGTAGTTGCATCATGCTGAAGGCATTGCAGATGGCCTGCATCCCAAGATATGCGAATGGCAATAGCAGGACGGAAGTTGCAAGTCCAGGAACGTATCCTCTCACAACGATTGCCTGTCCGATATGTATGATGAGGTGGATAGAGAAAGCCATGAAGACAGCCGACCATATCTCTTTGGCATACGGACCGCCCCAAATCACATATACCGTGATGGCAACCAGCATGATGAGTTCCTCTAACACTGCAATGGCAAAGGCTTGGGTACTCATCTGCCGCATGTGGTTGAGCACACGCCGAAACCTTGGATGCTTCTCGCACAGGGCATCGCCATGTGCCAGCATCCATCTGTGCACCATAGCTATCTCTTCGCCGTCATGGACGATAAACGCAAGGATGAAAAGAATATATAATACTGTGCTCGTTATTGTCATGTCAGTTGTATTTTAACAGGTTATCATAATAGGGGAAAACCTCTGTTATGATTTTTTCTGGTACAAAGGTAGTTAAAATAATTATATTTGCAAAAAGGTGATGATTTTTTTTGCAGGTAAAGAGTTTTTAATTACCTTTGTATTTTGATATGTATAATCCTAAGATTAGAAAACGTGTAGCGAATTACATCTTCGGCAATGAGATTACAAAAAACTCGCTGACGTTAAAATCAGCATAGAAATTTTGCAAAATAATTAAAATATGTAACATTTTAAGGTCAATGAATAAATCTTTGCTTTCAACAATGATTGTGGCGTGCATTGCCATTACTGCGATGGCACAACCATCAGCAACTTATTATAGCAGTGCTCGTGGCAAGAGTGGTGCAGAACTGAAGACAGCCCTGTTTCATATCATTAAGAATCCCAATGTCATCCACTATGATTCATTATGGCATGCATATGACAGGACTGACTGCAGAATCTATGATGGCGAAGAAGGGGAATGGATATGGGATATGTATTCTGGCATCTCACGTTATCCACTATATACCTATCCTCACGGCACAGGTGCCGGTAACACAGAAGGAGTGAAGGGCATTCAGCGTGAGCACTCTATTCCCAAGAAATGGTTTAATCCTACTGATGCCCCCGCCAGCGGAAGCAAGTCCTATGATGATGTGCGCCCCATGTATTCCGATATCGTACACCTCATCCCTACCGATGCAGTATGCAACAACAATCGTAGTGATCTATGTTATGGTGAAGTGGCTGATGAACAGGCAGACTGGCAGTCGGAAGGCGGCTTCTGCAAGAAAAGCAAGCAGGGTGGATGCTCTACGCCAGGATGGGCTGAGCAAGTAGCAAACCCTACCAAAACACGAGTGTTTGAACCAAACGATGAGTACAAGGGCGACCTTGCTCGCATCTATTTCTATATGGTTACCTGCTACGAGCCTGATTATTTTTCCTGGATGCCGGTACGTGATTCTGATAAGAGAAAAACAGGAGAAATATGTGGACCGTCCTCCAATCACTGCGGTATATGGTCAAGCGATATGTTTAACGCCGGTAGCGAGGATGCCTATCAGCCTTTTGCTCCTTGGGCATTTGATATGCTGATGAGATGGGCAAAGAATGACCCCGTCAGCGACAAGGAACGCGCACGCAACGAGGCTACATGGCAACTACAAGGCAACCGCAATCCCTTTGTTGACTTTGAGGGGCTGGAAGACTATATTTGGGGCAATAAAAAAGACGAGCCCTTTAACTATAACGGAGAAATAGCGGATGAACCAACATCTGACAACTGTGAGGTAGAACTCAACAATGAGACTATCGGCGTGGATTGGAGCAGTACGGGGAATTTGCGTAACTACTGGGAGCGTACTCCGCTGACATTTGAGAAGAACGGAGTAACCATCACCTTCAACTATGGTATGAATGGAAAATTACTGTATGCCGATGATGATGAGATTCGCCTCTACAACTACAACACGCTTACCATTGATGCCCACAACAACGAACTGGCCAAGATAGAATTTACCACTTCCGGCCAAAACCACGACAAGAAGTACTTGGTGGCTTCAACAGGCGAAATGGATGGTAATGTATGGACAGGCAATGCTCGCGAAGTCATTATTGCATCAAGCTATGTATCATCTACCAAGAGTAGCGGCACCTACAACGACTATTATCTGTCACTCTCCAATATGAGTATCACAATGTCTGTTCCTACGGGTATAGAGCAGAAGAAGGAAGAACCCGTATGCGACGACCGCACCTATACTATCACAGGCGTAGTTGTAAACGGTGCGCTGCAGCCGGGCATATACATACGTAACGGACGTAAGTTCGTAGTGAAATAGTTTGACAGATATGAAACCTCTGTATGGGGTGTAAATCAAGTTTATTGACAAAGAAGAAACAGATGGACAAGGAGAACAAACTGATACTCTATAAGGATGACGAGGGCAAAGTGAACGTAAACGTGCGCTTTGCCGATGAGGATGTGTGGCTGACACAGGCACAATTGGCAGAGATTTATAATACGACACAACAGAACATTAGTCTGCATCAGAAAGGTATTTATGCAGATGGAGAACTGGAGGAAGAGGCAACTCACAAGAAATACTTGTTAGTTCGCCAAGAGGGCAAACGCCAAGTGCAAAGGGAGATTGACCACTATAATCTTGACATGATTATTGCCCTTGGCTACCGCGTGCAGTCGCCCATCGCCGTGCGCTTCCGTCGCTGGGCCACACAGCGGTTGCATGAGTATATCCAGAAGGGATTCACAATGGATGACGAGCGACTGAAGCAGGGAGGCAACCGATACTTCAAGGAACTGTTGCAGCGCATCCGCGACATCAGAAGCAGTGAACGGAACTTCTATCAGCAGGTGACGGACATCTATGCCACATCTACCGACTACGACCCTCGCGCGAAGATGACAAAGCAGTTCTTCGCCACGGTGCAGAACAAGATGCACTATGCTGTGCATGAGCATACGGCGGCGGAACTGATTTTCGAGCGGGTGGACAACGAAAAGCCGTTTGTCGGAATGACCAACTTCAAAGGAAACTATGTGACCCGCGACGATGTGAAGATAGCCAAGAACTACCTGACGGAGTTGGAACTGCAACGGCTGAACCTGTTGACCTCACAGTTCTTGGATTATGCCGAGTTTCAGGCGTTGGAGCAAAACCCAATGACGATGGCCGACTGGATAGCCGCTCTCGATGACCAGATACTCCGATTGCGCAAGAATATCCTTGAGGATAACGGTACTGTCTCGCACCAGGAAGCCATCGAAAAGGCTGAACGGGAGTTTGAGATTTACCGTGAGCGAGAGATGCGACTGTTGGAAAGTGACTTTGACAAAGCTGTCAAGCGATTGAGACATAAACAGGAAGAAGAGGACAAGGAACAATTATGAGGATACCCATAGAGGAATATCAATATGACATTACGAAGGTAAACTTTTGACAGATATGAGACAGATTGTAAAGACTATGATGATGGTACTGCTGATGTGCTCCGTGGCATATTCAGTTCAGGCCCAGGATGCAAGGAAAGCCATCCGCGAACACTATGCTGCCGTGAAGGAACAACTGAAGATGTATGACGAACTGAAGGAAACAGGCGACATATATCCTGTGCCGCAGATGTATAGCGTGGTAGTGAAACAGAACCTGCCCGCCACGGGTTATCATGAGGAGACAATCCAGATGGTTTATCGCGAGGAGACAAAGAGCGACGAACAGATATATTCCGACCTCTACCTCGACTTCGCCACGAAGAAGTATAACTTCGCTGCCCGCGAGTTCTACGAGGAATATCTTTACGACAAGCAGGGCCGCGTGCAGTTCATCTATGCCCTTGAGTCAGACTTCGGCGATGTGTTCCAGCGTGAATACCGTTTCTATTTCAGTCAGGGCAAACTCATTGACGTCAATGTCAAGTCGCGTGCAACGGACAGCGAACCCTTCAAGGATGTATATAGCGGCAATTCAGTTCCAGAGGAGTATCGCTCATATTATCAACGGCGTATGTCCTCGGCGAAGTCCGTCATGACCATATTCAAGACGATCGACGCTTCGCGTGAGTTGTAAGACTCAAGTTTGGTGCGGTAAAATAATTCTACTAAATAATCAATAAGAAGAAAAATGAAAAAGAAGTCATTATTTGTGTTGGGCATGATGCTCCTGGCATTAGAATCATCAGGCAACAGGTATATCGAGTTCCTTGGCGGGGCAGGTATGGAAGGCAATTATGCAGCATTGGCAGACAGACCAGCTGGCGATGAAAAGCAGGACAAGGAAGCCATGAAGGCTTTCGTGCAGCGCTTTTATGAAGGATGGGAGGATATACAGGACTATGCCTATCTGAAAAAGCATGTCACCCCTAAACTCCTGCAGTTTCTGGCAGATTCATACGACTTTGAATGTGAGGGAGAGTGCCTGGCAACATGGCTGTTCTTCTATGAAGGCGGTGGCGATGTCGGTGAACTGAAATCGCGTAAGATAACAGTCCGCGACAGCAATCATGTCCTTGTTGAGAGCAAGTACGAAAACTATGTATATGGCGTGCTCCTTACCCTTGTCATGGATGGCAGTGCCTTCAAGATTGACAGCCTCCAGAAAGAGAAATCAGAGTATGTCAATGCGAATTGACCTATTTTGACAAAATGAAAGCTATCATATTACGATACCCTATGGAATTTAACATCCGTTAGGATTTTGTGTCACGAAAAACGGGTTTTTACTTACAATTTGTAAGCAAAAGCCCATTTTTTTAGACAATTGGTTTTCTTTTGAGATTGAGGCGGAACTGGAATAATATAGCTATTTCTTATTACATTTTTAATGCGATAACGACATCCTAAACGGAAGAAACAGGGCAAAAACAATACAAAATTAGTTGATAATAAATATTTTATGGCGAAAAATTTGGTCAATTCAGAAAAAAGCAGTAACTTTGCACCCGCAAATTGCGTAATAGTGCCATAACACATTGCGCAAGGCACATAAACTATTTATTATTAACAAATTAAAAAACAAAAAGACAAAGCAATGATTATTGTACCTGTAAAAGACGGCGAGAACATTGAGCGCGCCCTGAAGAAGTTTAAGAGAAAGTTTGAGAAGACTGGTGTCGTTAAGGAACTCCGCACACGTCAGCAGTTCAACAAGCCTTCTGTACTTAAGCGCCTCAAGATGGAGCATGCCGTTTACGTGCAGAAACTGCGTCAGGCTGAGGAGAACTAAATAAAAAAAGGTGGTGAGAAAGATTTTTTCCACCTTTTTTTAATTAAAACTCGTTAAAAAATTTGGCAGTCTGAATTTATTTGAGTAAATTCGCAGTATGATTACCGACGAATTCCTCAGATACATGGAAGCAGAGCGCGAGGCATCGCCGTTGACGGTTGAAACATACCGTGACGCGATAAGCGACTATTCCGCGTTTCTTGAAGAAATCGAAGGTGACATCAGACTCGAAGATGCCGACAGCGACATAGTTCGCGACTGGGTGGAGGGCATGATGGAGCGAGGCTACAAGGCTTCAAACGTATGCAAGAAGCTGAGTGCCGTGAAATCACTCTACAAGTACGCCCTCAGAAAAGGCATCGTCACACGTGACCCAGCCCACAGCGTGACAGGACCGAAGATGCAGAAAATGCTGCCTGCATTCTTGAAAGAAACAGAAGCAGAAAAGCTGTTCGACGGACTGGACTGGAATATGGACGATATAAAAGAAGTACGTGCGCGTACATTATTATTACTGTTATATTCCACAGGCATCAGAAGGGCAGAACTCATATCAATGCGCGACAAAGACATCAATGTCGTCACGCGTGAGATGAAGGTCACAGGCAAGCGCCGCAAGCAGCGCATAGTCCCGATGGGCGAGGAGATAATGCAAGCCCTGGAGTACTATCAGCGTATGCGTGACGAAAAACTTCCCTCGGTTGACGGTGAGGAAACACTCTTCCGCAACGACAAGGGCAGGGCGATGACAAAAGCGCAGGTGTACAGCATAGTGAAACACTACCTTTCGCTGGTAACCACGCAGAAGAAACGGTCGCCGCATGTGCTCAGGCACTCTTTCGCCACAGCAATGCTCAATCACGACGCGAAGCTTGGAAGCGTGCAGAAACTGCTCGGACACGAAAGTCTGGAAACTACGCAGATATACACGCATGTGACATTCGAGGAACTGAAGCGAACCTATTTAAACGCCCATCCGCGCGAAGCGAGTGATGAGCATATTGCTAACCATTAAAATTGAAAAACTATGGAAGTAAAAATTCAGGCTGTACATTTTGACGCAACAGAGAAATTACAGGAGTTCGCCGCCAAGAAGGTGGAGAAACTCGCCAAGTCTTATGAAGATATACAGAAAGTTGAGGTGCAACTTAAAGTAGTCAAACCACAGACGGCATTAAACAAACAGACCAGCATCACCGTGTCAATACCGGGAAGCGGCTCACAGTTTGTAGAAAAGACATGCGACACATTTGAAGAGGGAATAGACCTCTGTGTGGATGCTCTGAAGGTTAAATTGACGAAACTGAAAGAAAAAACAAGAAATTATTGAAAAAACTTGCCAAAAAGTTTGGCAGTTTCAAAAATTATGCGTACCTTTGCACCCGAAATCAAAAATGATGCACAAACATCACACGGTTTCGCTGCTAAAAGACGCCTCTTTAGCTCAGTTGGCCAGAGCACGTGATTTGTAATCTCGGGGTCGTTGGTTCGAATCCGACAAGAGGCTCCGCAGGGAGCAAAGGCCGAAAATAACGAGTGAGAAGGTGCGCATAATTAAGGGTGGTTACCAGAGTGGCCAAATGGGGCAGACTGTAAATCTGCTGTCTTTCGACTTCGGTGGTTCGAATCCATCACCACCCACTCTCTTAAAGGATAATATAAGGGAATTGACTTTGCGGAAACGCTTGTTCTTGTGTTCATCCCACCACTAAATTGAGATAAGCAAAGAAGCAACGCCTTCGCAAAATTTTTCTGCGGAAATAGCTCAGTTGATAGAGCACTAGCCTTCCAAGCTGGGGGTCGCGGGTTTGAGCCCCGTTTTCCGCTCCACTAAGTTGCTTTGACTGAAGCACGCTGTATTAGCTCAGTGGTAGAGCACTTCCTTGGTAAGGAAGAGGTCCTGAGTTCAACTCTCAGATACAGCTCTACTTGTGAAAACAAAAAATCACTCCTGATGTCCGAAGCCTGAACAACAAAATCAAGCACGACATTAAAAAAATTAACAACAAATAAAAAATTAAAAACAATGGCAAAAGAGACTTTCCAGCGTGACAAAACTCACGTTAACATTGGTACCATTGGTCACGTTGACCACGGTAAGACAACTCTGACCGCTGCTATCACAACTGTGCTCGCAAAGAAGGGCCTCTCTGAGGTTAAGTCTTTCGACCAGATTGATAACGCTCCTGAGGAGAAAGAGCGCGGTATTACTATTAACACTGCTCACGTTGAGTATCAGACAGCAAATCGTCACTACGCTCACGTGGACTGCCCAGGACACGCCGACTATGTGAAGAACATGGTAACTGGTGCTGCTCAGATGGACGGTGCTATCATCGTGGTTGCTGCTACTGACGGTCCTATGCCTCAGACTCGTGAGCACGTGCTGCTCGCTCGT
>JAEEHW010000101.1 GCA_016281055.1 Prevotella sp. | reverse complement strand
TGCTTCTGGAAACTACCAGTTTACGACCAAAGAGGTTGAGTTCTCTAATAAGACTTATAAGGGTTCTGCATTTCCAGTTGAAGGAAAATTTGCAATTGCAGATGAGTTCGTAGTTAATATTAATGTGACTGGTGCAGATGCGATCGCCAATGTAGCTGCTGACGGTACTGAGGCTGCTGCTGTAGCAAAGAAGGTTGTTGACGGTCAGCTCGTAATTGAGACCGCTAACGGCACATTCAACGCTGCTGGCGCACAGGTTAAGTAATCACTTGCCTAATTGATTTGTCAGGTAGTGCCTGACAAAGGATAACAAATAATAAAGGAGATAGAAGAAGATACCATTTTTTCTTCTATCTCCTTTTATCTTAAACGAAAAAACAAATTAAAAAACAGCAAACGTAACAGAAAATGAAACTGTCACTAACCCTTACCGTAATGGCATTGCTGCAGGCTGCAGTCACTATGGCGCAGCCTAAGATGAGCAAGCCACACGGTCTGTACGATGAAGAATCAATCACCGTAGAGATTACTCCAAAAGACAAAACAGCCGAGGTGCACTATACCACTGACGGCAGTACGCCGACAGCGGAAAGCATGCTCTATACCACTCCGCTGACTATCGACAGCACTACCGTGCTTCGTGCAGTTGAAGTGAAGGAGGGAGCAGTAAGCTCTACAGTCACCACGGCATCATATATATTCATCTCATCAGTGCTCAAGCAGTCAGACACTCCAGAAGGTTATCCAACGGAGTGGGGTGCGTTTTCACAGATAGAGGGTATCGCTCCTGCTGACTATGGCATGGATCAGGAGATGACAACTGACCCCACGCTGCAGCCAAAGATTATCGAGGGCTTGAAATCACTGCCTATACTCAGCGTGGTGACAGATGCAGGCAACCTGTTCAGCCATGAGAATGACGAGAACACTGGTGGTATATACATCTATACCGGTGCTCCGGTGGGCGATCCTACCGGCGATGGCTGGACACGTCAGTGCAGTGCGGAGTTGTTCGGCGGAAAGCAGAATCACGACTTTAATGTTCCATGCGGACTGAAACTGCACGGCGGTCACGGACGTATAGCAGAGAAGAACCCTAAGCACTCCCTGCGTCTGGCATTCAAGAAAGACTACGGACAGAAGTCGCTGAAATATCCGTTGTTTGGCGAAGGCGAACCAAGTGAGTTCAAGCAGCTCGTATTGCGCTGCCATTTCGGTAACAGCTGGCAGCACTGGACAGAAGGCAACCGTCAGGCTGCGCAGTACACCCGTGACGTATGGGCACGACGCACACAGAAGGCGCTGGGTCACACCAGCGTGAACGCTCTTTACGTACACTTGTTCCTCAACGGCATGTACTGGGGACTGTATAACATTGCGGAGCGCGTTGATGACCAGTATGGCAAAGACCATCTCGGTGGAACAAAGGACGACATTGACGTGATAAAGATAGAGGAAGAGGGCGGCAACCACATTGAGGCAAGTGAAGGTACACTCGACGCATGGAACGAGATGACCACCTTTGTCAGTGAGTTTAATGACCCAGATGCAGACCTCGCATGTCTGGATACACTGCTTGACATACCTAATTTCATAGACTATATGCTCATCAACCAGTATGCTGGCAATACTGACTGGGATCACCACAACTGGTATGCTATACGCCGTCATAACATCGAGGGCAGTCCGAGCCAGGGCTTCCGCTTCCTCTGCTGGGACTCAGAACTCATTTTCGGCAGTTCGAATGAGAATGTAGTGGGCAAGAACAACGGCAAGGAGACACCATCAGGTATCTTCCAGCAGTTGCTTAAGAACAAAGCATTCCGCAGTCAGTATGTCAACCGTGCCAAGGAACTCTTTGCCGAGGACGGACTGTTAGGTCCTGCGGCAGTGCAGTGCACATGGGACAGCCTGTATAACGACATACAGTATGCCCTCTATGGCGAGGCAGCACGCTGGGGCGACTACCGCCGTGACGTGCATCCATACCAGACACAGGGACAGCTCTACACCGTTGACGAGACATACATGGCAGAGCGCAACCGTCTGTTGAATGAGTATTTCCCACAGCGTTCGGAAACGGTACTGGCACAGATTAACAGTTATCTCGAGATCGATGATTTCGATGCACCGAAGGGATGGGTGAAGCTGACCAAGGAAATGTTCTGTGAGTGGACCAGCGGCGATGCTGATGCGACTCTGGTTAAAGTCCTTACACCAGAATGGCAACTGGGCAACAATGTGAGCAACGGTACAACAGTGTTTGGCTCCAGCGGTGTTTTCTACAACCAGTTTGCTGACCTCAGCGCATACGACAAGATTGCATTGCGCGGCAGCGGTGAAGCAACAGTCCGCATCCTTACCAACAGAATTGTCTCTCCAAGTGGTCCACACAAGGAGATAAAGATTCATTTCAATGAGAATGACAATTACTGGGACGAGAAACTTGGCTTAATCATCATACCACTGAATGACTTCAAGACTATGCTCACCAGCAGCAACGAGGAGCGTAACGATGACTTCGTACACCTGCAGGCCATCAAGATTCCTTATGGAGAACCACTCTCAGCAAAGGTAAGCGGCATATACCTGATATCGAAGCTTGTTGGTGATGTCAACGCAGACGGAACGATTACCATGGCAGATGCCAATGCTGTTGTTAACTACTTCCTTGCCGACGATACAGCAAAGGCACAGATGGTTGAGAACGGATTTAATGTCGATGCTGCCAACGTTAACGGTGATGAAGGTATCACCATGGCAGACGCCAATGCCATTGTGAATATCTTCCTCGGAGAAGAGTAATTCATCTTGATAGATAAAAAGTAAAAAGATAATAGTAAAAAGGATATGAAAATTAAACATTTGATAGCGGCATTATTACTTACAACCGCAACAACCGTTATGGCTGCTGAAAAGTTCATCACTTTCAGCAGCCAACCGGGAGCTCTCTCGCTCAAGGGAGCGACAGTGGCTCTCGTTGACGGTGAGAATGAGGGTGTGAAGATTGCCGCTACTAACCTCTCCAGTGACATGGAGAAGGCTCTGGGGGCAAAACCCAGAATGGTTAGCGCCGCCGACAAACCAACGATTCTCATCGGCACCATAGGGCATGGCAGTGCCATAGACCGCATGGGATTCAGTTCGCTGAAAGGTAAGCGTGAAAAGTACATCATCACTACCCGCAACGGACAGCTCGTCATTGCCGGCAGCGACCGCCGCGGTACCATCTATGGCATCTACGAACTGTCGCGCCAGCTTGGCGTATCACCTTGGGAATGGTGGGCCGATGTGCCTGTTGTTCGTCATGACGATGCCTTCGTGATGCAGGGCGAATATACTGACGGAGAACCAGCAGTGGAGTTCCGTGGGCTGTTCCTCAACGACGAGGCACCATGCCTCACTTCATGGGTGAAGAACACTTTTGGCACCAACTACGGTGACCACAACTTCTATGCACGCGTGTTTGAACTCATCCTGCGCCTGAAAGGCAATATGCTTTGGCCGGCCATGTGGGGATGGGCATTCTATGCTGACGACCCAGAGAACTTACACACAGCCGACCGCATGGGTGTAATGATGGGCACCAGCCACCACGAGCCGATGGCACGCAACCACCAGGAGTATGCACGTCACCGCCGTGAGTGGGGAGCATGGAACTATCAGACCAACCAGCAGAAGCTCGACCAGTTCTTCCGCGAAGGCATTGAGCGCATGAAGGGTACCGAGGACATCGTTACCATCGGTATGCGCGGCGACGGCGACGAAGCCATGAGCGACAAGGCCGATACGAAACTGATGGAGCGCATCATCGACAACCAACGCAAGATTATCAAGGAAGTGACAGGCAAGTCTGCCGACAAGACCACGCAGGTATGGGCGCTCTACAAGGAAGTGCAGGACTACTACGATGCAGGACTCCGAGTACCAGACGACGTGATGATTCTCATCAGCGACGACAACTGGGGCAACGTGCGTCGTGTGCCTAACACCGACAGTGAGCGCAAGCGTAAAGGCGGCTGGGGACTGTACTACCACGTGGACTATGTGGGTGCACCGCGCAACACCAAGTGGCTGAACGTAACGCAGACACAGCAGATGGCTGAACAGCTGCAACTGGCATACGACAACGGCATACAGCGCATGTGGATACTCAACGTGGGCGACCTGAAGCCTATGGAATACCCCATACAGCTGTTCATGGACATGGCATGGCATCCGCATGAGTACAGCGTGCCGACAGTCAAGAACCATACACGCAAGTTCTTTGCAGATTCATTTGGAGAGAACGTGGCAGACGAAGCCGCCGACATCTTCAACACCAACTGCAAGTACATGGCCCGTGTAACGCCAGAGATGCTCGATGCCAGGACATACAACGTGGAAACTGGCGAGTGGCGCAAGGTGGCCGACGACTATCAGCGCCTCGAACTGCGTGCCGTGCGTCTGTATGACAACATACCGGAGGCTGCGCGCGATGCTTACCGCCAGTTGCTGTTGTTCCCAGTTCAGGCAATGGCAAACCTCTATGACATGTATTATGCACAGGCCATGAATCAATATCTGGCTGCTCAGAATAACCCAGAAGCCAACAAATGGGCAGAGCAGGTGGCTCAGTGCTTCCGCCGCGACTCTCTGCTCTGCGCACACTATAACAATGTGATGAGCAATGGCAAGTGGAAGGGCATGATGACACAGAAGCACATTGGCTACAGGTCATGGAACGACAACTTCCCACGCGACATTATGCCGCGCACGGAGACTGTCGCTGACGACTCGCAGGGTGGATACACCTTCGGCCATTCCAACGGCTACGTGAGCATGGAGGCTGTACATTTCTATGAGAACAAGGCAGCCGACGGCACGGCATGGACACTGTATCCCGACTTCGGCCGCACGCTCGGTGCAATGTCACTTACGCCTACCACGGCACAGACCACGGGCGCAACGCTGACATATCGCTTGACGTTGCCCGACACCGTACAGAGTGTAAAGGTGCATGTAGTGGTGAAATCCACTCTCGACTTCCTGAACAAGGGTGGCCACACCTACGGCGTCAGCATAGACGGTTCGGAGCCACAGACAGTGAACTTCAACGCCACCCTCGTTGACCGCCAGCCATACATGTACTCGGTTTACTATCCAACGGTGGCACGCCGCGTAGTGGAGAACATCGTGGAAATCCCCGTGAAGCGTTCTGCTGACGGCACTCACCTGCTTACGCTCAGCCCCAACCTTCCCGGCATAGTGTTTGAGAAGATAGTTGTGGACTTCGGCGGTTACAAACCTTCATACCTCTTTGGTGAGGAAACCGTTTGTGCACGCAAGAAATAAAACAGCAATGACTATTATAACCAGAATTCATGGGATTAATCTCTGCGAGGCACCATAAATTTCCATAAAAGCCATAAATATCTCATAAATTAAATTTATGGAGAACTCCGCGAAGCGCCTGAGCACCTACGGAGCGCAAGAATTAATGATTATTCTTGATAATTAATGGTACGCCGTAGGCAAGCATAAATTTCCGTGAATTATGTAGGATAAAGAAAACCGGACAACATTTCGTTGCCCGGTTTTTTTATTTCCTTTTTTCGAGCGTACAGCCATGAATGAAAGCAAGGATTTGTGAACAAATGACGCATCGAATAGCGTCATAAAGTGCCATTTCCTTGCGATAGAAACAATGAAAGTCTGTTTCGCTTTCAAATACGCCAAAATTTCGAAAGTTTAGTAAATTGTTGTATTACAATAATTTAGCTCAAAATCTATTTCTGTAAGCCCTTGCCTCCACTGTAAAAGCATAGCTTTTACAGTGTAATATGATAGCTTTTACCTCCTAATGGCATACATTTTACCATGCAAAAGTTGCCTGATTAATGCACAATGCATAATGCACAATGCACAATTGTTGCGTGCAGTTCGTACTTTTTGTTCTGTTTGGTGTCATTATGTATTGTGAATTATGAATTGTGAAATATTTTAACATCTCTTTCGCACTTTTTCTTTGTGCTGATTTGTTCACAAATCGTGATGCTAAAATGATGCGATATTCAGAAACCGCAATGAGAAGTGACTGCCTAAGATTTCAGCAATTGATGGTATGTGTTTGGATGATGTAAAAAAAATGTTTTTAGGGCTTGTTAAGTGTAAAAAAGCATTTATTTTACGAAAAAGTTTCAAAACCATTTGCCTATTTCAATAATAATGAGTAACTTTGCACATCGAATGAAAAAGTATTGGTCTTTTCTGATGATGTTTACCGTTACGCTCCTGATGGGATGTGTATCGGAATTTAACTATGTGTACCGCTCTACGGATTACAGCTACCGCTATGAATACGCCAAAGAGCAGTATGCAAAGGGTAAATATACTCGTGCCAATATGCTGTTTGGCGAGATGGTAACGATGATGAAGGGTACGGAGAATGCAGAGGAATGTCTGTTCCTCTGTGCAATGTCGGCTTATAGGATGAAAGACTATGAGTCGGCTTCTGAAGTGTTTAGAAAATACTTCACGACCTATCCTAAAGGGCAGTATGCGGAGGAGGCCTGCTATTACATTGCCGAAAGCCTTTACCGTGACGTACCCGAACCACGACTTGACCAGAAGCCTACGGTACAGGCCATCAAGGCTTATCAGGATTTCATAGATATATTCCCATACAGCAGTCGCAAACCAATGGCTGACAGCCGTATGTATGAGCTGCAGGATAAACTGGTGGAAAAGGAGTATATAAACGCAAAACTCTATTTCAACCTCGGAACGTATTTCCTTAACTGCATAGGTAGTGGCGGCAACAACTATGAGGCTTGCATCGTAACGGCGCAGAACGCACTGAAAGACTATCCGTACACCACGATGCGAGAAAAGTTTGCCTCGCTCATCATGAAAAGCAAGTATGAACTGGCGGTGCACAGCGTGAAAGAGAAACAGGCAGAGCGCTTTCAGGATGCAGAGGATGAGTGTTATGGATTCCTTAACGAATATCCCGACTCGAAAGATGTTGCACTTGCTGAGAAATACATAGACAAATGTAAGAAATTCAGCGAGGGAAAACTGACGTTTGACTAAATATTAATTCTTAATATATAAAATGGATTACAAGAAATCAAAAGCACCTACGAACACCGTTACACGAAACATCATGGATTTGTGTGAGGGTACTGACAACATCTATGAGAGCGTTGCCATCATCGGCAAGCGCGCCAACCAGATTTCTGGCGAGATAAAGCAGGAGCTGAGCAAGAAACTGGCAGAGTTTGCAAACTATAACGACAGTTTGGAAGAGGTGTTTGAAAACCGCGAGCAGATTGAGATCAGCCGCTACTACGAAAAAATGCCGAAGCCAACACTCATAGCTACGGAGGAGTTCCTTGATCATGACATCTATTGGCATGACCCAGCCAAGGACAAGCGTAACGACGAGGACGACGACTATTGATTATGTGGCAGCGTAAACAAACCATATTCCTGTTTCTGGCGGCAGTATGTCTTGTGGTATCAATATTCTTGCCAGAGCAGAATATATACCTCATCGGAGCCTCTGCTTTGGCTGCTGTGGTGTCGCTTGCAGACATCTTCCTGTACAAAAACCGTAAGTTGCAGATGAAGGTGTGCCGTATAGCACAGTTATTTCTGTTAGTATGGTGTGCCTTGTGTGCATGGATAATTATATCGGCAGATAATTGGGAGGCAGGCAATATGACATTCCGCATTGGTGTTGTCCTGGTGTTGCTCAGCGGACTAATGTTGAACTTAGCATACAAGGGCATAAAGCATGACGACGACCTTGTTCGCTCAGCAGACAGATTAAGATAGCAGGCGGACAGAGAAGGTTATGAAAATGCCATGCCGGCATTAATACCTACACCTTATTTATATATATAAGCCAGCTTTTGTATATATAAATAAGGTGTAATTTTTTTGTTTATATAGTTATAGATTCTAAGAGAAACGATTTAGTAGGCAAATATCATTTTGATAATAAAAAGTATGTTTTTATTGCAAAAAGTAAGAAAAAGAAGAAAAAACGCATATTTTTGTGATTTTTTCTTCTTTTTTCTTGGTAGAATGAAATAATATTTGTAATTTTGCATCGCTAAATGAAAGAAAGCCATTTGAAATATAATGGCACAGTATAAACTTAATCAAAAAGGTAAAAGAAAATGAACGCACAGAAAGTGATTGAGAACCTCAAGATGAGATTCCCTAACGAGCCAGAGTACATTCAGGCTGTATCACAGGTTCTTCCTACAATCGAGGAGGAGTACAACAAGCACCCAGAGTTTGAAAAAGTAAACCTCATTGAGCGTCTCTGCATTCCAGATCGCGTAATTGAGTTCCGCGTATCTTGGGTTGACGACAAGGGCAACGTACAGACAAACATGGGCTACCGTATCCAGCACAACAACGTGATTGGTCCTTACAAAGGTGGTATCCGTTTCCACAAGAGTGTAAACCTCGGCATCCTGAAGTTCCTCGCTTTCGAGCAGACATTCAAGAACTCTCTGACAACTCTCCCAATGGGTGGTGCAAAGGGTGGTTCTGACTTCTCACCACGCGGCAAGTCTGACGCAGAGGTTATGCGTTTCTGCCAGGCTTTCATGACTGAGCTCTATCGTCACGTAGGTGCTGATGAGGACGTTCCAGCAGGTGATATCGGCGTAGGTGGCCGTGAGGTAGGTTACATGTTCGGTATGTACAAGAAGCTCACACACCAGTTCACTGGTATGCTGACAGGTAAGGGTCTCGAGTTCGGTGGTTCTCTCATCCGTCCAGAGGCTACAGGTTACGGTAATGTTTACTTCCTGCTCAACATGCTGAAGACTCGCAACATCGACATCAAGGGTAAGACCATCCTCGTTTCTGGTTCTGGTAACGTTGCTCAGTACACCACTGAGAAGTGTATCCAGCTCGGTGCTAAGGTCGTTACTCTCTCTGACTCTAACGGTTATATCTATGATCCAGACGGCATCACACGTGAGAAGCTCGACTACGTTATGGAGCTCAAGAACGTACAGCGTGGCCGTATCAAGGAGTATGCAGAGAAATATGGCTGCAAGTATGTTGAGGGTAAGAAGCCTTGGGGCGAGAAAGCTGACATCGCACTTCCTTCTGCAACTCAGAACGAAATCAACGAAGAAGCAGCTAAGACTCTCGTAGCAAATGGCGTAATCGCTGTTTCTGAGGGTGCTAACGTGCCTACAACTCCAGAGGCTATCAAGGTGTTCCAGGACGCTAAGATCCTCTACTCTCCAGGTAAGGCTGCCAACGCTGGTGGTGTATCTGTATCAGGTCTTGAGATGTCACAGAACTCAGAGCGTCTCCGTTGGACTTCTGAGGAGGTTGACAACTACCTGCACAAGATCATGAACGACATTCACGAGAACTGCGTGAAGTACGGTACAGAGGCTGACGGTTACATCAACTACGTGAAGGGTGCTAACGTAGCAGGCTTCATGAAGGTAGCTAAGGCTATGATGGCTCAGGGCATCGTATAATATACGATTCTTTAGAATAAATATAAGGTGGATGCAGATTTCTGCATCCACCTTTATTTTATATGTTTTTTATCTCTATCCCGATATTGTAAGGCTTATGTAAGTACCTATATAGTGTGGCAAAGCATGTTATGTGTGATTCTGAAGAACAAAGGAAATCCCCTTATGGACAGCGTCCATAAGGGGATTTCACAACTATAAATCTTCGTAAATCTATTATAAAATGAACAATTCAGATGGATTGTCGTCTTTAAGTTATTTCCTGTTGAAATGAATTGTAGTTTGTTATTTCCTGTTGAAGTGGAAATAATCAAAATCTGCATAGCCACCGGCTTTCTTCGTTGCATAGCAGAACAAAGCGTATTTGGAACCCATGAAGAAACGACGGTAGTCAAACCTCATTCTGTATTCCTTGCCTATGCTTGTCCACTGCTGGCCGTCAAGACTGTAGTAGAAAGTAGCGGTGTCGTTGCCGCCGCCTCTGCCATTGGGACGGAAATCACCGTCTATGCGCAGATAAACCTTTTGTTGCTTTCCTTTGAGATCAAGGGTAACACTTTCCACAATGTTCTCGCTTACATCCGTAACAGCCTTCTCCCTGTCTGTGAGTTTCACGCTCTGCTCGCTCATGTCAAGTGTAAGCTTGCGTCCCTGCCTTCTGATGGTCAGTAAGCCGCTGTCACCGTTGAATGCTGCCAGACCGGCGCAGTCGCCGTCCTTCAGGTTTGTAACGTCTATAGCGATGCTGCCGCTGCACTCTGGACCTGCCATACGTTGTGTAAGCGTATTTGGAGCAAGGAAAATGTTTTGTACCACGCGGCTGGTCTTTATTCTCATCCATCCTGGACGTTCGGTAAGAGACCATGCTTTGTCTATTGGATTGTGGTTCCACTGCCAGTCGAGGCTGAGTTTCGTGTCATTAAATTCATCACTGTTTATAATGTATGACTCTGCTTCACCGCTGACTCGTGGACGTACTGTGTTGGGAATCTTTCCGTTCTCGTCACCAAGCATGGGCCATCCGTCAATCCAGCGGCATGGCATGAGTGTCAATACACGACCAACACCACCGCGATCCTGGAATATAATGCCATACCAGTCACCATCAGGGGAGTCAACGATAGTGCCCTGCGCTGCGTATGGGAACTGTCCGAACTCACTCTCAAGTATCACCTGCTTAGTGTAAGGACCGGTGATGTTGTCTGCGCGATAGCATACCTCACGACGGTGACGTCCCTGTCCCCATACATGACTGATCATCATCAGATAGTAGCGACCGTCGTGTTTGATTACACGGCTGCCCTCAAGCAGGCCTGTCTCATCTGATTCACGCTTGAACAACTGACGGTGGCTGCCCTCAACTACAGCAGTCATATCATCGTTGAGTTGCACCATCTCGCCTGTACCATAGATGACATATTTCTTGTCATCATCATCAAAGAACAGTGTTGCATCGTGGAAATGTTGCAGTCGTGAGTGTATCTTCCAAGGACCTTCCGCCTTTTCTGCAGTGAAGATATATGTCTGGCCCATAGGACCTGCTTCGTTTGGAGCCAGTAGGGCATAGAAACGTCCGGCTTTGCCTTGCTTTCGGTCTTCGGCTGACTGGTAAAATTTGAGTGATGTAGCCCATTGTCCGCGGCCATATACAGTGCCCTCCTGCATGTCATATTTCGGAGAGTCTGTGAGTTTGTCGAAGATGTAGCCAATGGTCTTCCAGTTTTTCAAGTCGCGTGACTGCATTATAGGAGCGCCAGGCATTAAGTGCATGGTAGTGGTGACAAGATAGTAATAGTCTCCAACACGAATCACGTCTGGATCTGGCACGTCCGCCCAAAGCATAGGGTTTTCCACTGGCTGCGTGTGCAGCACGCTATAGTCTCCTTCGTGCTGAGCATTGCAGGGCAATAATGTAAAAGTGGTCATTACAAGCGCAGACATCATGGTGCGCAGGATATTGTTTCTGTTTTTCTTCATTTGTGTTATAACTAATAAATTCTGTATTATAGATGTTATCCGTTGTTGTTATCCGTAGCTTTTACCTATAGTCGTTAGTTGCGTACACTTACCTGAAAATTGCGGTATTTTAGCCATCTGCCTTGTTTCTCAGCTCTCACAGAGAATGTAAGTTCATGACCGATGTTTTGTGTCGTGAGTTTTTTCCATTCCTTGGCGTTGAATACAGCGTTCTTTCCTTTAACGTGCATCCTTCCACCATTACTGCCAATAACTTCTACATCAATGCACGTCACCTGTTTGTCTGTCAGTGAGAAATTCAGTGGTGACATACCCGCAGGTATGGTAACATTTATGTAGTAAGGGTATATCTGCGGCCACTCATCTACTGTACGCATGGCCTCGGGACTGTCGTCACACGATGCCAGCCACGTAGTTGTGGCACAGCAGATAGCTAGTGTCACAATTATGTTTTTCAATATATGGTATGTCGCTTTGATTCTCATTGTAAGGTTTATTGTATCATCATTGTACGGTTACTACGATAGCATCATTTGCGGTGTGTATTACCGGTTTTGCTTTCTTGTCGAAGAAATTGCCAGGTAGTTCGGCAAGCACTTTCTTTCCTCTTTTCAGTTTACCTTTTTCATAGGTCAGCGGTGTGTCATCAGCGTTTATTCCCACTATGTACCATGACGTGCCGCTTCGTCTTGCCATCACGCAGTATTTGCCTGGATATCCGTCGATGAAGCGTGTCTCATCCCATGTGGTAGGCACCTGCTTCATAAAGTTGATGGCCCACTCAGGAGCATCGGTAAGGTTGTTTGGTGCAAGCGCGAAATGCTGCACACTGCTTTGGAATATAACTGCCGTGGCCATTGCAAACACATCTGATGTACGTCTCTGCGTGCCATGCTGGTTATCCGCATTGTAATACTTGTTCAGCGTAGAGCCACCGAAGTCCATTGAACCTACAGCGTTTCTGATGAAAGGATGTATGCAGGCGTTGCGTGCCTCTGCATCACACATACCCTGACTGAAATGCAGGTTCTCTGATGCCAGCACGGCTTCAGATGCCACGTAGTTTGGATACATGCGTTCCCATCCTCTTGGCAGTGTGCATCCGTGGAATATCACCTCCAAGCCGAATTCGTTGGCATCGGTGAGTATGTCCTCGTACAACTGCATCATAGGCTGCTTGTCGCCACCGAAGAAATCCACCTTTATGCCCAATATGCCGTTGCGCTGCATCCATGCCATTTCCTGACGGCGTGCAGAACTGCGATCCATTTTGTGCAATGGGCTCTGCGGTGCATCGTTCCATGAGCCGTTGGAGTTATACCACAGGAACAATCCGACGCCCTTGCTCTTTGCATAGCGTGCCAACTCTTCCATGCGTTTATATCCAATCTGCTTGTCCCACAGCGCATCCACGAGTACGGAACGATAACCCATAGCAGCAGAGAAGTCTATATAACGTTTCTGCTCATCAAAGTTACAACTCTGGTCCATGCCGATAATCCATGACCATGAACCTTTGCCGTATTCGTATTGTCGTGATGCCTTATATTTCTCTTCTACAAGGTTGTTTGCCGCTGTTGTCTCTACGATAGGAGCCAGCGTGCTTCCGAATGTTATGGTGCGCCAAGGCGTTGCACATGGCAGGCTTACGGCAGCGGTTGTAGTGCCAAAGCCGTTCATCTCAGCTGCCTGTGGGAAACCTATGCGATAGTTGGCACCGCCGTCATTCAGCAGTCGGCAGCCTACATATCCGCCGTCAGTTCCTGTTTCGCTTATGAGCACCCATCCGTCAGGCGTATTGAAGAGGCAAGGGAAGGTATATCCTTCTCCCCAGCCATTCTTGCCCATGTCGTCGTCGAGGGTATATTGAGTCTCATAGCTCGGCGCTGTGCGTGCAAAACCAGTCATAGGCTTTGACTGTGGGCACAAGAATGTCTTTGTACCTTCAGGTAGTGTAAAGCCGCTTGTCTCGCCTTCCACCACAGCCACCTTGGTATCTCTGCTTGGCAACAGTATATAGCGGTATGCAACGTCGTTGTTTCCTACGCTGAACACTACGTCCATGACTTTCTTTCCGTCTTTCTCTATGTGCAGTGTAGCCTCTGTTGCCTCATACGTTATGTTGCTGCGTTTTGTCGTCTTTAGTGTGTAGTCTTGTTTCACAGCCTTTGTGTCACAAGATGCGATGGCAAGTCCCTGCGTCAGGTCAAACGCATTTGCCTTGACACCCAGCGACGATTGCCGTATGTAGGCAGTGCCGTCACGGCAGACCTCATACGTCAAACGTCCGTTGGTGTCGCCGACAGTAACCACTGTTCGGCTGTCCGGGCTTGTGATGCGATTCACAGCCAGGACCGACTTGCTAACTAATAAAAAAATAATCAAAACTAACCTATCATGAAATCGCATTATTCAAATCTCCAATAATCAAAGTTAAACAATTTGGCACCCTTGTTTCCCTTGAACACGAAATAGATGTCGTGCAGGCCGCAGACGTTGCCGTTATCTGCATTGCGTACTGTTGCGGTAACTGTCTGCCAGTTTTCCCAACCGCCGGTATATGGTACATCGACGACAGCCACAGGCTTTGCCTCAAGGCTATCAAGGCGTATCTCTATTTTTCCTCCCTGCAGGGCTGAAGCCACGCTTGCGCTGAACGATTTGGCACCTTGTGTACCGAAGTCAGCCTGACGCACCTTTATATAATCGCCGTTGTTTATCTCGCTTACGTAAACCCCGGTACGGCTGTTCTGGTCAGTTTTTACACCCGTAGACCATGCCATAGTCTCAGCTTCCTGCTTCACGAGAGGGTTGAGCGTACCTATTGGCTGCACTCCCTCGTCGGTATGGTGTATTGTAGGGAATGTTCCGTCGTCGTTCCATTTAAACTCTTCTACAGCCACGCTGCGTCCGAAACCGCCGCCACCAGGCAGTTTGCCTGTGTGATAGAAGAAATATGAGTGACCTTTGAAGTCGGCTACGCCACAGTGGTTTGTAAACGACTTTGTGTCCTCCTGCGGCATTATCTCTCCGCGGTATGTCCAAGGTCCTTCAAACGATGGTGCTGTGGAGTATGCTATGTGCTCAGGTATTCCTCCGGCAGCATATAGCAGGTAGTACAGTTGCTGTGCTTTCTTTGCCTTGCGGCCTTTCTTGTCTGTCGGCGTAATGCTGCGCGACAATATCCACGGTCCTTCAGTGTATGTGTCTTTATATTTCACACCCTTCTGACGCTCCTTCATGTTTGGAGCACCGAAGCCTTCCACTGTCTGGTTCACCTGGCGCACGTCATCCTTGAATGACACCATGTCTTCGTTCAGTTTTGCATAGTTTATTGTAGGGTTGCCCCAGAATAGCCATGCCTGTCCGTCGTAGTCTATGAACACTGTCGGGTCAATGTTGTCCCATGAACCATTGTCAAACAACGGTTTGCCCAGAGCATCGTGAAACGGTCCGGTAGGAGAATCACCCACTGCCACGCCTATTGCCATTCCGTTGGTCAGTTTGGAGTGTGCGCAGATATACCAATAGTATTTTCCGTTGCGTTCTATTGTCTGAGCCGCCCATGCACGGTCGTCAGCCCAACTGAAGCTGCTCAGGCTGAGCGGTGAACCATGATCGGTCCAGTTCACCATGTCGCTGCTGGAGTACACGCGCCACTCATACATCCAGAAGAAGTCGGCCTTGTCCTCGTCGTGCCCGGTATATACGTATATACGGTCGTTGGCAACCATCGGAGCAGGGTCAGACGTGTACCATGTCTGTACTATTGGGTTCTGTGCCTTGGCAACAAAAGTGCCGGCAAGAGCGATAGATGCAGATAACAATATATGTTTCATGTTGTTGTTTGACATTGTTTATCGTTGAGATTTTTATTGTTTCAGGCGGTTTTATATTAATTCGGTGGCAAAGTTACACAAAAAGCCATGAAACAAAATTCTTTTTTGTTTCATGGACTTTGGAAAATGTTTACTATGTTACATTTGCAATGTTTTCGCCAATTATGTGTCAAGAAATCGAAATTGGAAGAAAACGTGCCAATTTTACCCTTTTATTCGTTTATATTGGTGTGTTTTACTACGATTTTTCTTGGTCAGAGAGGTATCTTTGCCGTCAGTTCGACGAATTATTAAGCATAAATCTGTGATAAGATTTATCCTCGTAATAATGGAATGTCTTCAAATTTATCACACGAAGGTATTGTGTTTATTGGAGAATCGTCGACTTTCCACATGTCCAATTCATATGGCGTTCCTTCTTCGTCAACTAAAAGATATAAGGCTACTGGTATATTGTCTGTGTCATAAAAACTACAGTCAGAAGCAGAAAATCCGCATCCCTTTTCTGTATATTCTGATGTAAACGAGAGAGCGATAGGTCCAATTCTCATATCTGTAAGAGGCTTAACTATGAGTTCGTTTTCCCACGAATCTCCTAATCTGCAGTTAGCTTTTTCTGCAAGATATCTGATGATTCTAATTTCATCTGTTGTAGGCTTTCTATATGATTCCATAAATTCTTTCTTCATTATAAATCTGATTTTTACATATCCGACTATTGCAATCTTAGTATATTATATGTGCTGATTATCCTAAATGCTTTATTAATCAGCCATTAAGTCAATAATGGCTCCATTTTTCATTACTTCGGCACTATCCGGACCAAGACGATTTATTTCCCAGAATTTCTCTTCATGGAAACTGTTCATTTTGGCTTTCACATTCAGTTCCTGACATTTCCTGTCAAAATCCGCTTTCCTCATAGGTCCTATCACCTGATCTGTTTCTTTATTGATAATCCAATAGCAATGTTTTATATTTTTTATTTTTTTATATAGAGTATACAAGCTGTCTTTTTTCTCTTTGTCTTGTTCTGTAGAAACATCATAGTAAGAACTTCCGTCATAAACCTGATAGACTATAATGTATTGGTCATCATAGTCATAATTTAAAACCTGTGGACGGATTATTACATCATAACAAAGAGCATTTTCTTTTTCTTCCGTGATTTTGACGATTTCTCTATTTTCTATCCATGCATAACGGTTACCCAAATCAATATAGAAGACTCCACACGATGTAAGTATAGAGCACAAGGATAATACAGCGATGTTTAAAATTCTTTTACTCATCATTTATTATAGTATTTACCTTTAAAATTTATATAAAACGGTGTTCCTGAACCCTGCAAGATATCGTCAAGGTAGTAGTTCGTATTATTAAAACGTCATTATCAAGGAAATATTATTCATATTTGTCAGAAACATTTGTCCCTATCACTCCATTATCACTCCCTTTCTACTCCACTATCACTCCCCAAAAACATTGTTCTATTTCTCCACAGTTTAGAAAACTCATTTTAAGAGGCAGTGAAGGAGGGTGGTGGACTACCTGCCCAGAAAAGGGGTACCCCCTCTAAAAACAGTCTTAAAATGCGAAATACGGACTTAGGTATTTTTAGAAATTTGAAGAAAATGTGAAAAAGGCACTTTTTGATACCTTTTACGGAATGAAACGTGCCTTTTTATGTCGTAAAAGCATAGATTATGCTTTGTAATATGTATGCTATCACATATTAAAACGATAGCTTTTACAGTGTAATATGATAGCTTTTACTATGCGTTAAGAAAACTTTACATTTTTAACATTTGCCTGAATGTCCGATAATCGAGTGAAGAATAAAGAATGAAGAATAAAAAAACATGAGGCAGAAATCGCTTCTGACTCATGTTTTGTAAGGTCTGTTATTTTATGTATGCAATGTTTTTCCGCTGTTCTGCGGACAGGACTGAGAGAATCAGTTCTGAACCTTCTGTATGGTGCCGTCAGCGTTGTACTCCAGACGCTGCACCTTGAGTGAGCGCAGGTGTGTTACGTCGTTTGACGGAACGCAGTCGTGGTAGAACAAGTACCACTGTCCGCGGTATTTGCAGATGCTGTGGTGTGTGGTCCATCCCACTACTGGGTCGAGAATCACTCCACGGTATGTGAACGGTCCGTATGGTGACTTGCCTGTGGCGTAGCACAGGAAGTGGCTGTCGCCGGTAGAGTAGGAGAGGTAATAGGTGCCGTTATACTTGTGCATCCATGAAGCCTCGAAGAAACGATGAGGGTCAGAGGCACGCAGTGGCTTGCCGTCTTCACCGAGTATTACCACTGGGCGCGGAGCCTCGGCAAACTGCTTCACGTCGCCGCTCATGCGTACCACCATGCTTGGCAGTGCAGGGTCATCAGGATGTGCAAACAACTGTGTGGCATGGTCGGGTGCCGGACCGAGGTCTATCAGTCCGTTATCGTCGCCATACTTTCCTGCCACGGGAGCTTTGCCGCCTGGGATGTGCTGCCACCACTGCAGCTGTCCGCCCCACAGACCGCCGAAATAACAGTATATCTCGCCGTCGTCATCCTTGAATACGCATGGGTCAATGGAGAAAGAGCCGCGGATAGGCTGTGGCTCTGGCTTGAACGGTCCTTCCGGCTTGTCGCTCACGGCAACACCAAGGTGGAACACACCGTCATAGCCTTTGGCAGAGAAGATGAGATAGTAGCGTCCGTCTTTCTCCACCACGTCGTTGTCCCACATCTGCTTTTCTGCCCATGGCACCTGGTCAACGCTGAGAATTACTCCGTGGTCAGTAGCCTCGTCGTTCTCCACGTCGCCGAATGACAGTACGTGGTAGTCGCGCATCTGGAAGTGTCCTCCGTCATCGTCGAAGCACTCGCCAGCGTCCCAGTCATGGCTGGGATAGATGAACAGACGGTCGTTAAACACGTTGGCTGATGGGTCAGCCATATAATCGCTTGGGAAAAGATACCTTGGAAGTTTCATTCTTTTGTTGTTTTTATTTGTTATTTATTTGATGTTTTCAGGCATTATTCTTGTGTCGTGCCTCGATTTCCTTGTTTATCTCGTCAAGTTTCTCATCAGTAAGAGGATACTTGTAGATAAGTGTTCCGACGAAGATGAGAAGTACGGCAGGGATGATGCAGGTGAATATCAGGATGGCATTCTGTGCAATTTCAGAATAGTTGGCAAGCTTTGTGTAATAAGCGTTTACCGGTGCACTGATGAATGATGCCAGGAACACCACCACAAAGATGCTCAGTACCAACTGGAGGCATTTGTTAGCCTTGAATTCGGCAAACATCTCACCGTATGTGACGGGCTTTTCAGGTGTAGTGGCAATTCTCTCCTTACAGCCGGCGAAGCACATGAGCAGAAGCACGAATCCTACGATGGCGAAGGTGCAAACAACCACGAACCATGCCATAGGGTCGGTTGACAGGGCAGACTCCTCGTTTACGAGGTCGAAGCCAATCATGCTCATCACCAGTGGTGTAATCCATCCTGCGATAGAGAAACCAGCCTTGAAAGCCACACCAGTGAGTGCGTTTATTGTAGCTGCCGGTCTGTTGCCGGTGCGGTATTCAGCCTCGGTGATTACCTCTGGCACGAGAGCCCACATCAGTGAACCCACGATGAGTCCGACGCCAGTCATGATCTTTGCAATCTGTACGAGTGTGGTGCAATTCTCTACATTGAAGAACTTACCGATGATAAACAGAGTGGCGAAACCTACTATGCCGATGCTGAGAAGCAGATAGTAAAGGCCCTTCTTGCCCACCCATGACTTCAGCATAGGCAGTGAAGGCAGTATGACGAATGCCGGAATGGTGCCTATTGCCATGAACACAGCCTGGTTCCAGTCGATAGCCGTATGAGCAACCATGGCGAGACCGATAGGAATACCAGCCTGAACCACAATCTGGCCGATGTTGGCGCATACCATACGTGTTGACGTGAGTTTGAGCACCTCGTCATTGTCGCGGGTCATACTTGCCATGATTGAGCCGTAAGGTATGTTCACCACAGAGTAAATCATGCTCAGCACGGTATAGCTGACAGTGGCATAAACAATCTTCATGCTCATAGACCATGTGGCGGCCTGCGGCAGCATCAGCAGGCATGCAGCGACGGTAAGGGGAATACCGCCATAGAGAAGGTAGGCGCGATACTTGCCTAACTTGGAATTATGGTTGTCGATATAGCGTCCCACCACCGGACTCCAGAAACAGTCCAGGAGTCGGACAGAGAGAATCAGTCCGCTGACGAATGCCGGACTAATCTTTAGCACGGTGGTCAGGTAAAGCATGAGATAACATGCTACCGTCTGGAAAATCAAGTTCTGGGCCAAGTCGCCAGAGCCGTAGCCTATACGCTCCAGCCATGACAGTTTAGAAAAACCGTTTTGTTGAATAGTGTTAGTCATTTGTAGTTTGATTTGTTTTTTGATATTGTTTTCTAATTGTTTTTCGTTGTAGTATGCAAAAGTACTCATTTTATTTTAATCAAGCGCTATTAAATGTTGCATTTTTTTCGAAAAAAGTGTCACAGAGCTAAAAAAAACGCAATTATCGGGCGTTTTTTCAGTAGAAGTTATTACTTTTGCTTTCGTTATGTTTCGATCAATAATTCTTTCAAGTCTGTTTGCGATACTCATGCCGCTGCAGGCACAGATTCTTCAGGAAGTGATGCCGTGCCGTCTGCTTAACGGTACGACAGAGCGAGTGTTTAGTATTTATCTGCCGCAGGGCTACGATGCCTCCGCTTCGGTTCGTTATCCCGTGCTCTATCTGATGCACGGCGGCGGTGAGTGGCATGGCGCATGGGACAGATATGACCACTTGTCAGCACTTGCCGACAGCCTTACTGCGCGTGGAGATATTTCGAATATGATAATCGTATGCGCAGAAGCCAACCAGGGGTATATGATGTATTTCAATGCCTATAAGGATGCCGAAGGTACCCCAGACTGGCAATATGAGGATTATTTCTTCAAAGAACTGATACCGTATATTGAGTCAAACTACCGTGTGCGCACCGATTGTGGCGGGCGTGCCATTGCCGGATTCTCAATGGGTGGCGGTGCTGCCGTGGTCTATGGCGTCCACCATCCGGAGATGTTCTCTATGGTTTATGGCATCAGCGGCTATCTGCGCCGTCAGCCTTTGGAGTTTCTGAAGAATGACCCGACGGGCGAATGGCGCCAGCGTGTGATAGAGCAGAACAATCCCATCAAGCGCATCGCAGAGGGTACGGAAGAAGATGTCAGCAGATGGAGAAATGTAGATTGGCACGTCAGCGTTGGTGACCACGATTTCACGTTGGAGGCCAACATGGATATGGTCAAGGAATTTCGTGATAAGCACATTCCATATTCCTTCACCGTTCATACAGGTGACCACAACCACGTCTGGGTGTCAAGTATGCTGCCCGATGTGCTGAAATGTGCTGACAGACAATTTACCTCAGGAAATAAATAAGGGTAGGTGATAACCTTGCATAATAAAATCAGGGCTGACTCTCGGAATGGAGTCAGCCCTGATTTTATGTATTACATGGGAACTTAATGTCCCATGAGGATTTACTTGAACAGCAGTGGAGCCATCTCACGCAGGCTGCGGCGCCATGTGAGGAACTCGTGTGCAGTGCCCTCGCTGATGAAACCGTGTGCATTGAAGCCTGCGGCTTTCAGTGCGTCAACGCTCTGCTTGATGCCCTGTGGGTTCTCCTTTGAACCGCAGCTCTCGAAAATCATACGGACAGCCTTCGGATCCTTGATGTCTTCAGGAGCATACTGGCCACCGCTGAGCAGTCCCCAGTAACCGAATACCTCTGGACGGCGCAGGGTGATGAGCTTGGTTTCCATACCACCCATTGACAGACCTGCCATGGCGCGGTTCCACTTGTCAGCCTTGGTAAGGTAGTTGGCATCAATGAAAGGTACGAGTTCGTCAACGAGAAGTGTCTCAAACTCCTTGGCGGTGAACTGACCGATGGTGCCAAACTTGATGTTGTTTGTCAGACCATAGGCCATGACAACGATGAATGGCTTAATCTTTCCCTCGGCAATCATGTTGTCCATGATGATACCTGCATGTCCCTGCTTGCTCCAGCTGGTTTCATTCTCACCCCAGCCATGCTGTAGATAGAGCACAGGGAAACGCTCCTGCTTGCCCTTTACGAGCTTGCCGTACGTTGGTGGCAGATATACCATAGCGGTCTGCATCTGTCCGAGACTCTTTGAGTAGTAGAGCACCTCAGTGACAGTGCCGTGAGGAATGTCGGTGCGGAGTGCATAGAAGTCCTGGTCTGGAGCAGGAATCTCAATACCGCTCTCCCAACGGCAAGAACCGAAGTAGTTGTGAGTGCCTGGGTCGTTGACCGTTGCACCGTCTATTGTCAGATGATAGTAGTGGAAACCTGGGTCCATTGGGCCGTCGGTAGTGCCTGTCCATACTCCTTCCTTATCTTTGTGGAGCACCGTGCCGCCGCGTCCGCCAAGACCGAGACTTACGATGACAGACTTTGCATCAGGAGCCACAATGCGGAAACGTGCGTAACCCTCGCTGTTCACCTGAGGATACTCCTGGCCGGGCTGGTTCATGCTGTTAGGCACGAAATCCTCCTTTGGCTTGCGTGTATCGAGTGAAGGGTCGAAGTCGCGGATGGCGCGGTAGCATGCCTTTGGCTTGTAGTTCTCGTCGAAAGGCAGAGGATGGTTGTTCACACCAAGCCATGAGTCGCGGTCACCGAGGTTCCAGAATGTAACGTTGTCGATTACGTCGGCATGCTTGCGGAATATCTTGAACAGACGAGCATACTGGTCTGTCTGGAGTGTACCCATGTATGCTGGCATAGGCTTAGCCTCGCCACGAGAGAACATCAGCTGACCGCCGCTCTCGTTGTTCATACGCAGGTCAAGCTCAGTGATGTGGATGTGCTTAACGATTTCCTTGAAACGAGTGATGGCTTTGTCGAGCTGTGCCTCGTCAGGGAAATAGATGTTGTAGTGGCCCTGCATGCCGATACCGTCGATAGGCACACCTGCATCCTTCATCTTTTTAACCATGTTGTAGATGCGCTCGCGCTTGCCCTCGTCCACGCAGCTGTAGTCATTATAGAACAGCAGTACGTTAGGGTCAGCCTCGCGTGCAAACTGGAATGCCTTGGCAATAAACTCATCGCCGCAGAGCTGGAAATGACGGCTCTGACGATAAGGGCTCTGCTCACGGCCCGGCCATGAACGACCGTCGTCAGCCATTGCCTCGTTTACTACGTCCCATGCATATACCACGTCCTTGTAACGGTTCATGATGGTGTGGATATGGTCGCGCAGACGCTCATAGAACACCTCTTTCTTGACAGGCTTGCCTTTCTTGTCGGTGAACATCCAGTCAGCAAACTGAGAGTGCCAGCATAGACAGTGACCACGCATCTTGATACCGTTCTGACGACAGAAGTCGGCAATTTTGTCGGCCTTCTCGAAGTTCCATACACCTTCTTGTGGGTGAATCTCTCCTGGTTTCCAGTCGTTCTCAGCGGTAACACTATTGAACTCTTTCTTGATGAGCGCAATCTGGTCATTGTCGCTCACGTTGCGCTGGTTGAGAGCTACGCCGATTGTGAAATAATCCTTGTAGGCGTCTTTCAACCCTTGCGCTCCTGCTGTAGCGCTGGTGGCTGCCACAAGCAGTGCGATAGTGGTTTTAAAAATTGATTTCATTTGTTTAGATCTTTTACCTTGTTGTTAATATCTATTATTTAGAGTTTGTATTCAAGCATCGTCATAGAATATGGTGCAACGTCAAGAGAGAAACGCTTGCCAGTCTTTACCTGCTCGGTGGTAGGCACGACAGGCTGCTGCTCGTAGTTGTTCTCACTTTCTGCCTCACCGGTCAGCAGAGTCTTTGTTGCCGTACCCTTGACACCGAAGCGTGAGAGGTCGATGTTGGCCTTCTTTGGCTCCGCTGTGGCGTTGACAACCTTGACGTAGAGACGGCGTGTCTTGGTGTTGAGCACAACAGACTGACCGAAGCGCACACCTTCCTGTGGCTGTATAGCGTCGGCAGCGTCGTTCTCAAACTTCACGCAGTCACCGTAGTAATACTGTCCTGCAGACTGTCCGAACATCTGCTGTACGTAGTAGCTGCATGTGAGATATGGACGTTCGTTGTCGAAGTAAATCAGATCAGGATTCCAGTTTGTGGCATCCTTGCGAGCAAACAATGGTGCGTAGCTGGTCATCACTACCACGTCGCCGTTGCGCTCTACGTGCAGCAGGTAAAGTCCTTCTGCCAGAGCATCAATCAGTTTCTTGTCCTTGGCCGCATATTCGCCCAGATACACCTTCGTCTTGCGTGTACGAGGGTATTTGTCATACTGGCGTTTGTCGAGGAAATAGTCTCTTGGCTCATAGTAATGCTCGTCAATGATAGGCATGCCAAGTTCCTCTGCCAGTTTCCAACCGTTCTCAAGGTCAGGGTTGCCCTCATGTGAACCAGGACCAGCTGTGCCGACGATTACGATGTCAGGATAACGCTCATGCACCTTATTATATATATAGCGGAAACGCTCGCAGAACTCAGGAGTAATCTTCTCCTCGTTGCCCAGACCGAGATATTTCAGTCCGAAAGGTGCTGGGTGTCCCTGTTCAGCACGTTTCTTTGCCCATTCAGATGTAGCAGGATCGCCATTAGCCCATTCGATGAGGTCAAGTGCATCCTGTGCCCACTCGTCCATTTCCGACATTGGAACAACATCCTGCGCCTGGGTCTTCATGCCCCAGCCGCCGTTTGTTCCCTGACATGAAACACCGCAGGGGAGAATAGGCAGCGGCTGCATGTTCAGATCCTCACAGAACTGGAAATACTCATAATAGCCCAAGCCCATAGACTGATGGTAACCCCATGTATTCTTCAGTGAACGACGCTTTTCCTTCGGGCCGATGGTTGTTTTCCATCTGTAAGTATCCCAGAAACCGTCGCCACCACCGTGTACTACGCATCCGCCGGGGAAACGCATGAACTTAGGATGAAGGTCGGCAAGAGCCTGTGCAAGGTCAGGACGCAGTCCGTGTCCCTTGTATGTGTCCTGTGGCATCAGTGAAACATGGTCAACGTCCATGCTTCCTGCATTCAGCATAAGTATCTGGAGTGAAGCCTTCTTGCAATCCTCACCGGCAGTCAGCGTGGTGGTATACTTCTTCCACTGTGCACCGTCAACGCTTATCACTGTGTCAGCAATCAGTTTCGGGTCTTTGCCCCATCCCTGAGGCTCAACGAGAGCCACGCGCAGAGTCATGTTCTTGTCAGCAGTGCGCAGGAATGCAGAGAAATCATACTTCGCACCTGCCTTCAGAGTGATACCGTCAAAGCCGCCGTTCTCCAGTCCATAGCCCTTCCAGCCATTGTAATCATAATATTCCTTTACACGCTCGGCAATGAGGTGCATGTAGGTGGAACGGTAGTCCGTAGCCTTGTTTTCATCAATGCGCACCTGCATGGTACCCAGCGAGTGTCCAGGTCTTACCTGTTTCCATGCCGTACCCGGACCCCATCCGTCGCGTTCTGCGGGGTTGAACTCGAATGAACCGTTTTGCAGCAATTCTGCATAGAGGCCACCGTCAGCACTTGACGAGATGTCCTCGAAGAAGATGCCTATCAGTTCATCGCTGATGGCTTTGCCGCCTGATGGGGCGGTCATAGTTTTTTGTGCGTTGGCATTCAGTGCCGTCGCTGTCGCAAGAAGTGCGACAAGAGTTTTTACGTTAATCATTTTTTTAATATTTAGGTTATTCCTGAAATTCCTATTTTCATAGTAGGATTTATTTCTGTCTCGAATCTATTTCCATACAAAGTTATTATTTTTTTTTGCAATATACTCACATGAAAATGTTTTTTTTGTATATTGTTGACATTCACGCTTGCCAATGACACATTTTTCTTGCTAATTTCTTGTTAATTGTTGCAAAAAAAGTTTGTTGAAACATGAATTTTGTTTACCTTTGCAGTGAAATCATGATTTAAACAATATATGAAGAAGTTTCTTTTAATACTGGCGGTTTTTGTTTCATCGTTGTCGTGGACCTATGCAGCCATTCAGGGAGGACATTTCATTTCGTCAGATCGCTTTTCCAGTGGTCTGATCAATGATGTGTACCAAGATAAATATGGTTATGTCTGGGTAGCAACGGATTATGGTTTGAACCGTTTTGACGGTTATCGTTTCACAACATATCGTAACAAACCTTCGGATGAGACATCTGTGGGGACAAACATTATTGCTACGTTGAAGACGGACCGTGATGGCCAGTTATGGGTAGGAACAGCTGTGGGCCTTGACAGGTATGACTATGCAACAGATACGTTTGTGCATTATAAGTTTGACCGTAATGTAAGGCCCCGTGTGACAGAAATCATTGAACGTAGTGATGGTAAACTGTTGGTGGGAACCGCCGGTTATGGTCTGTACTTGTTGTCAGACATACATGATGAAGCTGGTGTGCTGCACCATATGGGGGATAAATATGGTGCGGGCAAGAACAATTCTTTTTTCTCCTATATGTTAGAAGACAGTCGTCACCGTGTATGGAAAAGCAGTTATGATAATCATCTGGTAATGCGTGATGCCTCAGGGCTGCATTACATGGAAGCAAGTAAGGGTGACGTTGCCGGCATTCTTGAGATGAGTGACGGTAGTGTGATGATTGTCTGCACGCATGGTCTGCAACAAAGCAACGGACGTAACCTGGCAGATGCAGACATGGATATGTCAGTGATAGGTGGAAAGGAAGTGAATTTCACATGTGCACTGCGTGACCATGAAGGTAATATATATATAGGTTCGCGAGGCAATGGCCTGTTCTGTCTGCCAAACGGCAGCAGAAAACTTGAGCGTGTGGCCTGCATTACCAAGGATTTTGACTTGAATACGGCAAAGGTGTGTGCCATCACAGAAGATAAGAATGGTAATCTTTGGCTGGGTTGTGAGATGATGGGATTGGTGATGCTTGAGCGCACACCTCCGCAGTTCCAGACATGGGGATTCCAGACTCAGGGTGTGCATCTCTGTTCTACTATATCATCTGTATGTCATGGTGATGGTGGCATCACTTGGTGCACGGTGCCAGGAAATGGCGTGTTCGGTTTTGATAAGGATGGACACATAACTGCCCATCCTGCCAGTCCGCCATTGACACAATGCTTATATCGTGATACCGAAGGACGCTATTGGGTAGGAACCAATCAGGGAGTATATGCCTACAACCCGTTGACGGGCAGTTCGCAGCAGAAAATGTCTTTGGACTGTGATGGCTTCAATGACATGGTTTACATGGGTGACAACAAACTGTATGTGTCGGCATTCTCACGTGGTTTCTGTATGCTTGACATAGCAACAGGACAGGTACGCAGTTTCAGATCGCAGGATAATAACGGTCGTCGCGGCAGTCTTTGCAACAACTGGGTTGTAGCTATGATGCCGGACCGCAATGGTCGTTTGTGGCTCGCCACTGCTGATGGCGTATCTTGTTATGATCCACATACGGACAGTTTCCGTTCTTTAGGATTTGAAAAACTTCTCCCAGGCATTTTATGCTCGTCTCTTTGTGAAACATCACAGGGTGACATACTGATAGGTACAGACAGAGGATTATTTGTCTATAAGTCAAACCTGCATAAGGCAGTACTGTTTCATGACGGTGATGCTCTTGTTGACAAGGCAGTGTGTTACATCGTTGAAGCGAACGGTGGCGATATCTGGTGTTCTACTTCTGCAGGACTGTGGCAGTACGACATTCGTCGCCAGTGTTTCATAAGTCATATCAGTGACAATGGCTTGAGTGGCAAGGAGTATATTGTCGGTGTAGGACAGCATACGGACAACAATATAATATTCTTTGCCAACAACGAGGGTGTGGTAGCCTTCAATCCTTCGCAGGTGGTTAACAGGCAGCAGGCTCTGCCGGCAGTGACGCTGACCAATTTCATTTTGGCTGGTCGTGCGATAAACACCACTACACTGTCTGACGGCACGTCCATCATCACTCGCCCGGTTATGGAAAGCGACCATTTCCGTTTGTCATACCTTGACAATACGTTTGTCATGGAGTTCTCGCTGCTTAACTACGACCAACCCAACAATGTGGTGTTTGAATATCGCATAGACGATGGCGAATGGCAACAGAATCCTGAAGGCTACAACTCCGTGCACCTTAGTCACATGCAACCGGGTACATACAAACTGGAGGTACGTGCGCTTTTCTCTGGAACGTACTCTGCTTCTCGTGTATTCACCATTGTCATCACTCCGCCGTGGTATAAGTCAACGCTTGCCATCATTATATATATAATGCTGTTGCTCTCGCTCGTGGCGTTCATCGGTTGGATGTGGCATCGTCATGCTACGCAGCAACTTGACGAGGAGAAGATGAAATTCCTCATCAATGCCACGCATGACATACGTTCACCGCTGACTCTCATCATGGGAGCTGTGAGCAAGTTGAAGGGCGTTGGCTCAACAAGTAGTCCAAAGTCAGCAGAAGAACTTAATACTCTCAATGCATCTGTTATCAAACCTTCTGTTGATGCCATTGACCGCAATGCACAGCGATTGATGCTGCTTGTCAATCAGATTCTGGACGAACGACGTCTTGACAAGAATCAGATGCGTCTGCACTGTCGCGAAACAGATTTGGTACAGTTCATTAATGTCATATACAAGCTCTACCAGTACAACGCTTCACAGCGTGACATACGTTTCGCCTTCGAACACGATTCTGATCGTGTCATGGCATGGATAGACCGTATCAATTTCGACAAGGTATTGTCAAACCTTCTTTCAAACGCATTCAAGTATAGCTTTGATGGTGGAGAGGTGAAGGTAGTGCTTCGTGAACTGGAGAAAGAAATAGAGATACAGGTAATAGATGCCGGATTGGGTATCAAGCAAGATGACGTTGACCATCTGTTCGACCGTTTCTATCAGGGTCGCAATGCCGACGACCTCGGTATGCGTGGCACAGGTATCGGTCTGAACTTGAGTAAGGCCATCACAGAGATGCATGGCGGACAAATCAAGGCAGGCAACCGTGATGACGGACAGCGTGGTGCATGTTTCACCGTCACCTTGCCAAAGGGCAACGACCATCTGAAGCCAGAGCAGATCGTAACTGAAACCCCGACCGAGAAACCGCAGACGGTGATAGGTAGCGGTGTGCGTCAGTCGCGTCCGTTCAATATCCTTATAGTCGATGATGACATAGAGATAGCCAACTACATCATGGATGAGTTGGGTGGCCGTTACCGTTTCAGCCATGCTCCAAACGGTCGTGAGGGCCTGAAGATGCTTCTCACCGCCAACAGTCAGCAGGGAGAAGGTCAGCAACAGGCTTTCGACCTTGTGGTCAGCGATGTCATGATGCCAGAGATGGATGGCATATCCATGTTGCGCCGTATTAAGAAGAATCCGCAGGTTTCGCAGGTGCCGGTTATCATGCTGACATCGAAGGCTGAGGTGGAACATAAGCTCGAAGGCTTGAAGTCTGGTGCCGATGCATACATCGCCAAGCCTTTCAACATGGAGGAGCTGCATATCCAGATAGACAACCTCATTGACAATGTGCGCCGTCTGCGTGGCAAGTTCAGTGGTGCTGTCCAGCAGGAGAACCGAATGGAGAACATCGAGATAAAGGACAATGACGATGCTCTCATGGAGCGTATCATGAAATCTATCAATGCGCATATCTCAGAGTCAGACTTCAATGTTGACTCTCTCTGTTCCGATGTAGGCATCAGCCGTGCCCAGCTGCACCGCAAGATGAAGGAGATGACGGGTATTGCCAGTGGCAAGTTCCTGCGCAACCTTCGTATGGAGCAAGCGGCACGTCTCTTGCGCGAGAGCAAGGTAAACGTATCGCAGGTTGCCTACCGTGTGGGCTATGCCGACCAGGCACATTTCTCAACAGCCTTCAAGGCTCATTTCGGTTTGTCACCATCGGAATATGCCGAACAGCACAAAAACATGGATGAGTGACGTTTTTCCGCTTTTTGATGAAACAAAAATCCTTGGCTGCATACAGCAAAGTTACTACCTTTGCACTGTATGCAGCCTATATTTTTGCAATTAATTTTTAATACTAAATAACCAATGATTAAAAAAACACTTTTACTACTTTTCATGTTGCTTGTGGTGGCATGGCAAACTGTCGGTGCCCAGCAGCGCCGTCCTATTGATTCTCAACACCCTATGTGGTTCATTCACGTTGACGTGTGGTACAAGGCCGACCCACAGAAGATAATCGACCTTATACCAGAGAAGATAAGGCCATACGTATGCTTGAACCTTTCCCTGTCATGTCAGTATGATACGGATAAGAACGTGTACAAGATGCCGCAGTATGCCTTCCAGACATACAAGTCGTGGGCTACTGTGTGCCAGAAGAACGGCATGTGGTTCTCTTGTCAGCCAGCATCAGGCGGCCATACGCACATCCAGGATGACGACATGGTGACTTTTGAATATTTCTTCAAGACCTTCCCCAACTTCCTCGGCTGGAACTACGCTGAGCAGTTCTGGGGCTTCAATGAGGCTGGCGACAAATCATCGTCAACCCAGACGAGCCGCTGGGCGCTGTTCGGTCGTCTGGTCGAGATGTCGCACAAGTACGGTGGACTCCTGACAGTATCGTTCTGCGGCAATATCTGGAGCCATGGTCTGAATCCTATCGGCGAATTGAAGCGCGATGCCGGCTTCCTCGAGGCCTGTAAGAAATATCCTGAGGCTATACTTTTCCTCTATAAATACACAACCAGCTCATGCTTCTATAACAACGAAAGCGTGACGTTCGGTCCGTTTATCTCTGGCCTTACCAAGGCCTACGGTGTGCGTTACGACAACTGTGGCTGGAAGGGTGCCATGGATGCCATTTTCGGTGAGCCCAGCGGCAAGGGATATCCTGCAGCCGCAGGCGTTGGTACGGTAATGGAACAGATGGGCGTAAACGGTGCCAGTGTATGGGACGGCCCTGAACTGACATGGAGTCAGGAATGTTTCCGCGAGTCCGGCACCAGCACGGTGGACGGTTACACGCGCCGCAACTGGGCACGATTCCCAATATTTGAAGGCGTTTGGCAGGATATGTTCTACCGCGTCATCAACGGACAGATATACATTCCTTCCCGTGAAGAAGTCGTAGGTAAGACTAAGATTGTAGTCATCAATGATATCACATCCGGTGATGACCAGGCTAAATATGCTACATGGGACGACCTTTACGATGGTGTTTACAAGATGAGCGACCCCATGAACCGCAACAACGGACGATGGATGGACAACTACTGCTACTTCAAGAGCACTGGACGTTACGGGGCGATACCGATGGTGACAGATCTTTATGACGACCTCGCAAAATCGATTCCCGTACAGGTAAAGAAGTCAAACTATACCTCACGGTGGTCAACCACTACCAAGAAGACTGCCGACTTTAACACCCAATACCCAAAGGTGTCAACCGGCGACATGTATGTAAACCGCTACCGCAACCAGTTGATTACATATAACCCTCATTCTTATCTCGTAGCTCCGAAGAAGCAGCGTGCCAAGGCCACCATTCCTCTGAAATACAATACCTGTGAGAATCTGATTCTTAATTATGACTTGCTGTCAAGTGCACTCATCCGTGAGTTCAGCGACTCAATGTATATCTACATGAACAACTATCGCACTGACTCCACGGCATTCCGCACCGACACCATTATCATCACCGGTGTGACTGAGCAGCCTACACGTAGGATCGTGAAACACGGTGCAGCCCAGAATGCAGGTTCTATGACCGCTGATCTGAAATATGACGCAGAGACGCAGACCGCAGAGTGTGTAGTGAAGCACTGTGGACCTCTTGAACTCTATATCAAGTGTAAAGGCAATGCTGACCGTAGCGATGCCACCGATGCCATCGCCATCACACCACTGCCACAGCCAAAGCAGCCGGAGGAGTGGCGTGGAGAAATCCTCATCGAGGCAGAAGATATGGACTATCGCAGCATTAATTCATGCTGCACAGACCCATATACGTGGTATCCGAATGTTATTGGCCATTCAGCCAACGGATTCGTTGACATGGGCACCAATACCAGCGGTTCACTTCGCCATACGCTGAAGCTCAGCGAGAATCAGGCAGGTAATTACAAGATTGGTGTGCGCTATATGTGCACTGCGAAGAATACCACGCTTGGAATAAATGTAAATGACGGCGCTCGTAAGTTTGCTACTTGCAAGAAAACACAGAATAATGAATGGCGCTGGGCTACCATTGATGCTACGCTGCAAAAAGGTGACAATACACTCGTGATAACCAATGTCAATGGTGTAAGCATGTATATTGACCAGATAAGCTACCTTCCGGAGGGTGTGGAACCTATGAAATACTATGTCAACGTCAACTCTGCCAAGGGCGGTACGGTGACACCTGACATCGATGAGGCTAAAGAGGGCGATACCATAACACTGTCGGTGCAGACAAAAAAGGGCTACGAACTTACCGAGCTGCGTGTTGTCAACTCCGTTTTCTATACTCTTGAGAAGACCATCACCATTGACGAAAGCGGCGACATCAAGTTCTGCATGCCTAACGATAACGTGACGCTGGAGCCTGTATTCACCAATACAGCTGCTGTATATAAGGTGGATTTTGCCAACACCGTGGGTGGCAAGATGCCTGAAGGCTGGCGCTGCGTACAGGAAGACAATACGGTTCACTCATATCCTAATACCTACAGCACTGGTGCACGTATCATGAGTGGCTTTGCCGGCTGTGATGGCAATGCTCTCTATTGGCGCAACAACTGTGCAGAATATGGCAGGCAGTCAGCCTATCCGCTCACTCTGGTTCCAGGCAGATACACTCTGAATTTCGCCATGGCAGCATGGAAAGAGTCGCCAAGCTACAAGGTACAGATTCTCAATGCCACCACGGGAACTTCAATAGCGGCATCAAACGTGCTGTCTGCCGCACCGAATGCCAATGGCAACTCGGCAGCCAACTTGAGCAGTGCTACACCGCAGACATTGGAGTTCACTGTCAGTGAGGCTGGCAACTACATTATCAGTTTCACCGACCAGACCACATGGGGCGGTTATCATGAGTTCCTGCTTTGCGACTGCAACTTGGTTATCGACGAAGAATACACCGGCATTCGTCTCACCACCGCTGACGATGCTGCTACACCGGCCACCTTCGACGTACTTGGTCGCAGCACCAACTCTCTCCGCCGTGGCATCAACATCATACGCACTGCCGACGGTAAGGTCAAGAAGGTCATGATAGAACGTTAATAAATAACGTGAACTCGACGAAATAAATATTCTTTTATCGTTAATGTCATTAATATAGACCATTAATGTCATTAATAACCTTAGTGTAAAGTATTAATGGTATTAACGAATGAACTTAACGGCATTAATGTAAAAAAGATAAAAACGACCATTGTGTCTTACAGTGGACAAATGTCATTAATAATTTTGTCGAACTAACGTTAAATAGACAATAGTACTCAAATCCTTGAATCCGGGACTATACTCTTCAGAGGGAATAGTTCCGTGGTTCAAGGATTTTTTTTGCATATTATTGCCTTTTGTCCCTATAACTCCTCTATCACTCCATTTCTACTCCTCTATCACTCCCTACAAAAAGTTACTTTCCCCTTCCTTTTCCTTACACTTTGTTTTTTTAAACCTCGATTTCCTTGCGCTGTAGATTTTTTCTTTCCAACTCTTTTCGTACAGCCGAAAATAGCGAATTTCGCAAACTGCTGACAATTAACATCTTAATTTTTTAAGACAATTTTAGTTCAGTAAAGGCTATCAAATTACCGTGTAAAAGCTATCATTTTGCGTTGTTAAAGCATACATATTACGAGGTAAAAGCTATCGAATTACAACGTAAAAGATGCCTTATTACATTCCGGAAACTATTTCCGCATGAAAAAGTGCAAAAAAAAGTGCCGCTATGAACTCTATTTTGAGTTTTCTGACGGTACTTTTCATTTTGACACTTTGCAAATAGAAATGACCGTAAACATATCAAAGTGTCAAAAATAAAAAACATATAATCCCCGTGTAGTTACATCCCACAGTTGAATACTATATTCTTTACTGTATTTCTATACAATGTTTATATTATGAGAATAAAACTTATAAAACATATTTTTAAAAACATGTGGTTTCCAGAAATATTATTTTGCGGTTTGAGAAAAGTTTTGTAACTTTGCAGGTGGAATAAATTATAAGCGAGCAATGGATAATAGCGAACGCTACATAAACCCCTATACCGACTTTGGTTTCAAGAAACATGAAGAAAGTCGCAAGGAATACTGGGACTACACCAGCACCCTTCAGACGGCAGAGAAGAAAGGACATGCAGAGGGTAAGGCAGAGGGGCTTGCCGAGGGTATGGAGAAAGGTGAGCGTAAGGCTAATGAAGCTATTGCCCGTAAACTCAAGTCTATGGGTGTATTGTCTGTGGAGCAGATAGCCGATACGACAGGTTTGTCGGCAGAAGAAATTGAGAAACTGTAATATAGTTGAGAAATAGAGGTTTAAATAGCGCGCAAACGGTGACGCAGACGAGGATGGACAGCCGAGCATTACGATGGCAGATGCAAACCAGATCGTGAATATATTCCTGAACAGCGCACAGTGATTCGTCTTTGTGACCGCGGATTATATTTTTTGCGACCACAGATTGCACTGATTAAGCAGATTTTTTTTTCGACTACAAATTTGACGAATTAGGGCTGCGCAGCTTTTACCAAGTGTAGCGACTAAAAGAACCTTCTGTGTGAGAACTTTGAATTATACGATTTTTCCCTCCGGATGGTGGCTCGTTTGAACCGTGGTAAGACATAACAGTCCGAATGGCACTGGATGCCTGAACTTTTTATGTTGACAATGACATAATAATAAATCTTTAATACAAACAAGAAATGAAACAAAAACAAGCGCTTATGAAGGCCTTTGCGGCCCTCACCCTTTTGGTAGCAGGTAGTGCGCTGCCTGCGAATGCACAGTTTGGAAGCCTGAAGGGACTTGCCAACAAGGCGAAGAAGGCCGTGAAGGAAAAGGTGAATGATACGAAGAACGGAGCAAAAGACAATCTGAAGCAGCAAGCCGAAGGCTCGGTGAACGAGGTCGCAGGTACAAACGGCGGCAACGAGAGTAGGGGGGCATCAAGCAGTTCGTCAACTTCAGCGGCAGAGCCAAAGAAGAATATACACATGTGGGTGAGCGAGCGTGACTACAGGCGTGCTAAGCATGTAGATTGGGATTACACGTCAAGCACGACGGATATAATCAATGACATGGCTTATTGGTTGAAGCGTCTGAGGGCATCTGCCGAGAAGGACGACAAGAGCCAGTTGGACTTGGAGGCTCTGGACCGTCTGACAAAGGGACGACCGAGCTTTGATATCATTGATGAGGAATATGGAGATGATACCGGGGTTGAGAACGTTAATATAGGAACATGGAAGAGTGAGCGTCGTTATGTGGTTAGGGCAGCCATAGAGATTCGCGACAATGTGGAGCTGTTGAGTGACTTGAATTGGCAAATCAATAATTCAACAGACGAAGAGAAGGCATTGAAGAAGGAAATTACGACGGATATCCATAAGGCTATCCTGCTGAAGAGATATCAGCAGGCTGTCCAGATGAACCGCTATGGCAAGGCAATCAGCGGCAGCAATGCGTGGGTAAACAAATTGGTCAAGGACAACTTCCCGGAGTGGGGCAAGATTGTGGCATCAAAGATTAACACAGACTATAAAGTGAACTACAAGTCTCCGGGAGTTCCGAAGAGCCGTTACCACTCAGCCGTGGTGATGTGTCAGGACCAGGGTTACAAGGTGTTGCACTACATACAGTTGTCGCAGCCATACAAAGGCGGTGGCAAATATGGCAATTCAGAAGTTCGCTATGGCGGTATGAAGTGGAGTGAGGCTGTAACCATTGTCAAGTAAACTGATAACAAACTTAAACAATGGGAGGTGGTATGTAGGCTGCCTCCCATTGTTTTTTTACAATTTGCGGTTTTAATTCAGGGATAATGAGAAATCGTGGCGAAAAATATTTGGCTGTTTCAGAGAAAAGCAGTACTTTTGCACTATGGCAAAGAAAGAACTGAACTTACGTGATGTGTCGTTCCTGAACCTCATGCAGCGACGCATCTTCAACGTGCTGATAATAGCCAACCCATACGATGCCTTCATGCTTGAGGACGACGGACGCGTGGATGAGAAGATTTTCTCAGAGTATATGCAGCTCGGACTGCGCTACCCGCCGGTATTCACGCAGGTGGCTACGGTAGGCGAGGCTGCGTCGGTGCTCAACGATACGCAGTACGACCTCATAATATGTATGCCCGGCAATGCCGACAACGATGCCTTCGACGTGGCTCATGCCGTGAAGCAGATGTCGCCCGACATACCGTGCGTGGTGCTGACGCCGTTCTCGCACGGCATCAGCCGTCGCATGCAAGACCTTGACCTCAGTATCTTCGACTATATCTTCTGCTGGCTCGGTGATACAGACCTCATCCTCTCAATCATAAAGCTGATAGAGGACAAGATGAACGTGGACAACGACACGCGTGAGGCTGACGTCAAGTGCGTATTGCTCGTGGAGGACAACATACGCTTCTATTCATCAATACTCCCCAACCTTTATAAGTATATCCTCACGCAGAGCCTGAACTTCGCCACCGAGGCGCTCAACTCGCAGGCGGAGATGCTGCGCATGCGCGGACGGCCGAAGGTGCTGCTGGCAAGAACATACGATGAGGCGTGGGCACTGTATGAGCAATACAAGGACAATATGCTCGGAGTCATCTCTGACTGCCGTTATCCGAGGCAGGGCGAGGTGGATCCCAATGCAGGCCTGCTGCTGCTGAAGAATATTCGTGAACAGGATGAATATCTGCCGCTGATACTTGAGACATCGGAGACAGGCGTAGATTGCGACACCAACGGTGTGCGTATGCTTGACAAGAACTCGAAGAAGTTCAGCGTGGATTTGCGCCACATCCTGTCAGAGCATTTCGGTTTCGGCGACTTCCTCTTTCGCAACCCCGACACGAGAGAGGTGGTGGCTGTGGCGCATAACCTCAAGGACCTACAGAACCTTGTATTCAAACTGCCATACGAGACGATGCTCTACCATGTCAGCCGCAACCATATATCACGCTGGCTTGCGGCACGTTGCATATTCCCTGTCAGCTCTTTCCTGCGCGACATAACATGGCACAAATACCCTGATGTAGATACGCACCGCCAGATAATATTCGATGCCATCGTGGCCTACCGACACATGAAGAACCTCGGAGTGGTGGCAGTGTTCAATAAGGACCGTTTTGATTCCTATTCGCATTTCGCACGCATAGGCGACGGCTCGCTCGGTGGAAAGGGTAGGGGACTGGCCTTCCTTGACAATATAGTGAAGAAGCACGAGGAACTGCAGCAGTTCAAGAATGCTCAGGTGTTCATCCCCAAGACCGTGGTGCTGTGTACGGATATCTTCGACCAGTTTATGGACAGTAACCAGTTGTGGGAGATAGCCCTCAGCGATGCCGGCGACGAGGAGATACTGCGTGCTTTCGTGGCGGCGGAGTTGCCTGCGACACTGATGGATGATTTCTCAACAATCATTGACGCTACGCACAAGCCACTCGCCATACGTTCTTCGTCGCTGCTTGAAGACAGCCATTACCAGCCTTTCGCAGGAATATACAGCACGTACATGATTCCATACACTGATGACCATAACCTCATGCTGCATAATCTTGCCACGGCCATCAAGTCGGTATATGCTTCGGTATATTATCATGACTCAAAGGCTTACATGACGGCTACGCAGAACGTGATAGACCAGGAGAAGATGGCGGTGGTGATACAGGAGGTAGTGGGACAGCAGTATGGCAGTCATTACTATCCAAACATCAGTGGTGTGCTGCGCTCTCTCAACTATTATCCCGTGGGCGACGAAAAGCCTGAAGAAGGCATTGCCGCACTGGCTCTCGGACTGGGCAAGTATATCGTTGACGGTGGTCAGACACTGCGCGTGTCGCCATACCATCCCAAGCAGGTGATGCAGATGTCTGAGATGGAGATTGCGCTCAGGCAGACGCAGACGCAGTTCTATTCCATTGGCTTGCCAACGGGAAAGGAAGTCAGCGTAAATGATGGCTTTAACATAGAGAAACGAATGGTAGGCGAGGCCGATGCTGACGGTTCGCTGCAATACATAGCATCGACCTTCGACCCGTATGACCAGGTTATACGTCCGGGACTGTACGAGGGTGGCAGAAAGGTCATATCGTTCAACGGTGTGCTTGAGCAGGAGGTGTGGCCGCTGCCTGAACTGATGCAGATGTCGCTGCGTCTTGGCGAGAGCGAGATGCGCCGTCCGGTGGAGATAGAGATGGCATGCAACATACACCCAGACAAGACGGGTGAACTGTATCTGCTGCAGATACGTCCTATAGTTGACAGCAAGCAGGTGCTTGATGAGGATTTGCTTGCCGTGCCGGATGCAGACTGTTTGTTGCGCTCACACAACTCGCTCGGACACGGAGTGATAGAAGGTGTGCAGCATGTGGTATATATAAAGGTGGATGAGAATTATTCCGCAAGCAACAACGACCTTGTTTCTGATGATATTGATGCGCTGAACGATAAGTTCCTTGCCAATGGCGAGAACTACATCCTGATAGGTCCTGGTCGCTGGGGCAGTTCAGACTCATGGCTGGGTGTGCCGGTGAAGTGGCCTAACATCTCAGGTGCAAAACTCATAGTTGAGGAGATATTGCCCAGTGCATACGTTGACCCGTCACAGGGTACGCATTTCTTCCAGAACCTCACATCGCTCGGAGTGGGATATTTCACCATCGACGTGTATCACGACCGCGCTACCAATCCTATAGACCCGAACAAGCAGTATGCACAGGGTGAACTGGAAATTCTAAACCGCAGGTATCTGGATGCTTTGCCGGCAGAACATGAAACGAAATACATCCGTTGTGTGCGGCTTCCAAATCCATGTGTGATAAAGATGGATGGCATGAAGCAGGAGGGAGTGGTAATCTGTGTTGAATTATAATTATAAATAAAGAAAACGCTAATTTAATATGAGAAAGATTTTTTCTGCTATCTTCGCTTTGTTTGCTGCTGCAAGCATGGCACAATGTACTGACAAGAAATTCGTGATAGTAAACTCTCCCGATTCTTTGTCAGAACTGACTGTTTATCTGCCCAAGGCTAATGTGGCCACTGGCAGAGCCATTGTGGATTGCCCGGGTGGCGGTTACACACATCTCGCTATGGACCACGAAGGACATCAGTGGGCGGAGTATTTCAACAGTAAGGGTATTGCCTTCATCGTTTTGAAATATCGTATGCCTAATGGTGACCGTAACATTCCGCTTGGCGATGCATATAATGCCATTCGTACTGTGCGTGCCAATGCCAAGGAATGGAATATCAATCCCAATGACGTGGGCATCATGGGATTCAGTGCAGGTGGACACCTCGCTTCCGCTGTGTCAACACATGCAGATGAGGCTGTGCGCCCGAATTTCTCTATATTGTTCTATCCAGTAATCTCGATGAATGAGTATGAGACTCACAAGGGTTCATGCGTAGGTTTCCTCGGTGACAAACGCAATGACAAAAGCCTGCAGTGGGAATGGAACTCTGCTACGGCAGTGAAACCGGGTGTAACGCCTCCTGCTATCATCCTGCTGGCGAGTGACGACAATGCTGTGCCGGCCCTAACCAACGGGGTGGCATATTACACATCTATGATTAAGGCTGGCAATCGCTGCGCCATGATGTGTTATCCAAGTGGCGGACATGGGTTTGGCTACAGGGAGAACTTCAAGTATCATGAGCAGATGCTTGGTGAACTGTCTCGCTGGCTTGAAACATTGCCTTCACATTAAATCTCACTCACATACACAAAAAAACTCGCAGATGCGCCTTGATGGGTATAGAATCCCATAAGGCGCATCTGTGAGTTTTTTAAGTTCTTTGAATAATATATGAGAGTTTACAGAACTTTCTTATACAGTTCTACAATCTCTGCCTCTGTTACGTCGCGTGGGTTGCCTGGTGTGCAGACGTCTGCGATAGCCTGAGCAGCAAGTGCAGGGATGTCGCTCTCTTTGATGCCAAGTTCGGTGAGAGTCTGTGGGATGCCCACACGGATAGAGAGAGCCTTGACAGCATCAACGGCAGCCTGTGCAGCCTGTTCAGCGGTCATACCGTCAGTGTTTACACCCATGGTCTTGGCGATGACACCGAACTTTTCGATGCACTTAGGCATGTTGAACTCCATGATGGTAGGCAGGAGCAGTGCGTTAGCCACACCGTGTGGTATGTCGTGCAGTGAACCCATTGGATGAGCCATACCGTGAACGAGGCCGAGACCTACGTTAGAGAATGCTTGTGCAGCGATGTACTGTGCCAGTGCCATGCCCTCGCGGCCTACTGGATTTGTTGGCTCCTCAACGGCGATTGGTAGGTTCTCAGCAATCATCTTGATAGCCTGAAGCTCATACATGTCAGACATTACCCATGCACCCTTGGTGATATAACCCTCGATGGCGTGTGTAAGAGCGTCCATACCGGTAGCAGCGGTGAGACCCTTTGGCAGAGAATACATCAACTCTGGGTCAACGATGGCAACGGCAGGGATGTCGTTAGGATCAACGCAAACCATCTTTGCCTGACGTTTCTCGTCAATGATAACGTAGTTGATAGTTACCTCAGCACCAGTGCCGGCTGTAGTAGGCAGTGCGATGATGGGCACACTCTTATGCTTGGTAGGTGCAACGCCCTCAAGGCTTACAACGTCAGCAAACTCAGGGTTGTTGGCAACGATGCCGATGCCCTTTGCTGTGTCCATAGAAGAACCGCCGCCGATGGCGATGATGCAGTCTGCACCAGAAGCCTTGAATGCTTCAACACCCTGCTGTACGTTGGTAACGGTTGGGTTTGGCTTGATCTCAGAATAAATCTCGTAAGGGAAGTTGATGCCGTCGAGTACCTCAGTCACCTTTGCTGTGGTGCCGACCTTAATCAGTCCCTTGTCAGAGCATACGAGAGCCTTTTTCAGACCCATGCGGTTCAATACTTCAGGAAGCTCCTTGCGAGCACCTGCACCGAAGTAAGACACTTCGTTAAGAATAAATCTTTGTGCCATAATTTTCTTAGAATTGTTTAGATGTTGGTTATTTAATCCAGTTATCTTTTGTAAATTTTATTTCTTTAATGAATATTCTCGCCATTCCGTTTCGTGCCTTGTCGTAGGCATGTGAAAGGTAGTACCATTTGCCGTCAAACTCATAGACAGAGCAATGGCCAATGCCGAAGAATTCTTTGTCGGGGCCATACAGCAGTGTGCCGCCTCCTTTTGCCATGTCCAGTCCTTTCCTGTCAAGATAAGGACCTTCCACAGACTTGCTACGACCGTAAACCGTCTTGTAAGTGGATGCCTGGCCACGGCAACAGTAGTCGTGTGACACAAAGAGGTAATAGTAACCGTTGCGGTAGATGATGAACGGTGCCTCTATGGCATTTTCACCAGCCTCGATGGTGTCATTACCTTCAATGGTGAATGTTGTGGCATCGTCAATTTCTGCCAGTGTTAGTTTCCTTCCTATGCGGCGAGCGATAGTGAATGGTGATGATACAGGTGTTTTCAAATCATCTGCAAGTTTCACTAATTGTATTCCGTCCCAAAAAGAGCCGTATGTGAGATATGGTGTGCCCGACTGATCGAATATCAGGTTTGGGTCTATGGCATTCCAGTTGTCTTGATGACGATGTGATGCAATCACCATGCCTTGGTCTTCCCATTTGTAATTGGGCGAGTTGGGGTCGAGAGTGGTGTTTGTTGCCACACCTATGGCGCTGCCGTTCTTTCCGAATGTGGAGCAGGAGTAGTACAAATACCATTTGCCGTTGTGGTGACTGATATCAGGTGCCCAGATGTGTCCGCGGAAACCTTGTACGGTGTCTGTAGCCCATTGTGGAATCCCAGTACGTGGGTCGAATACGGGCTTTTCCCTTTGCCATGTTTTCATGTCGGCAGATGACATTACGCTGATGCCCATGCCAGTGGAAAAAATATAGTAGCGTCCGTCTTCACCTTTTGCCATCACCGGGTCGTGGACGGCTGGAAGGGTAGGGTTGAATTCCGGTCGTTTGAATTCCTGTGCTTGTACGTGGAGTGCAAATAATAATATGAAAAGTATATAATTGATATGCTTGTGCATAATCTGTGCTTCTAATGTATTATTGTACGGGATTCCATGCACTTGACATAGAGAACACTGTTGCTGGTGTTATCTTCGCAGCCTCTTTCTTAGTCAGTTGCTTTGACCAAGCACAACGCTTAGATATGTTTGCACCCTCGCCGCGGTTGTTGTATTCAATATAACGGGCGGTTTTCTCATTGGCTTCGTTGTTCCAGTTGTGCCATCCCTCTGGACGGATGTGCTTACCAAGTTCACAGTTCATGAACAGGGTGTAGGCGTATGGTCTCCATGGGCGGCCGAGGTAGCATTTGTCCACACCTTCATCGCATGTAATGCGACAGTTATTGAAGATATATCCGTATTCCTGACCTTCAGGAGTAGATGAAGCAGTGATGTACGAATTGGTCTTGTTCTTTATGTCGCAATTTTCAAACCATGCTATGGATGGACCAAAGATGAAATCTGTGGTTCCTTCAATGTAGCAGTCTTTGAAATACAGTCTTGTGTTGGCTGTGCCTGTATATACAGTATCCTGGTTGCCGAGGAATCGACAATTGATGAAAACGAGTCTGTCACCTTCTGTGTGCAGTGCCACTGCTTGTCCCAAACGTGGGGCATTGTTTTCGATGGTGATGTTCTTCAGTGTGATGTCGTTGCCTTCTATCTTCAGAGTATATGTACCGAATGTTCCTATCTTGCGACCATCAGTGTATTTCGGGTTTGTTATGTTGGCGTGGTCATCGTATGTAATGATGGTATTGTCACGGTCTTCACCGCAAATCTCTATGTTTGTAAGGTAAGAGGGAATGATGAGTTTTTCCTTGTACGTACCTTTCTTTACATATATAACTTTGTGATATTCCATGAAAGCACGGCATACGTCGATGGCATCATCGATGTTACGGAACTGTCCGCTGCCATCGCGTGCCACGACAATAGTGTCGGGATTGTCCCAACTGTTGGCTGCATTGGCAGCAAAGGTGCTCATGATTGTGAGCATGAGAAGGATTTTTTTTTTCATTTTTAGCAAATCTTTATTTTGTTAGCAAGTCTTATCAATTTCTAAACTTTCATTTTATATTCTCGCTCTCAACTCCCGTTCTTCTGTTCTTAACTACCTTAACTTCGATGTACGCTTTGCATGCCGTTGATGGCGGTCAGTTGCCTGATTATCTTTTCAGTCACTACGTTGTTGGCAACGAGTAACTCCACATGGCAGGTGAATATTCCGTCATTTGTGTTTATAGTAAGGTTCTTTATATCCACATCGAATGTGTCGGATATGATGATTGAAACATCTTTTGTTATTCCCTTTCTGTCAATACCGCGCATCTCTATTGATGCCTTGAATGTTCTGTCGCTGCCCATGTTCCATTTGGCAGCCATGATGTCTGTGCCAAACGACGATTGCAACCTTTGCGCCTCGGAGCATGAACGCTGATGTATTTCAATCTGGTTGTGCTTGTTGACGTATGCCAGAATATTGTCGCCGGGAATAGGTCTGCAGCATTGTGGGAAGAGATAGCGATCGATGTTCTCCTCGTTGATGGTAATGGTTTGGTTCTTGTCGAAATCTTTTCCAACGATGAGCAGGGCGGAGTTCTTGACTTTCTTGCCTTTCTCCTTGACAAAGGGGATGAATCTGCGCCATCCTTTCTTGTTGCCTTGCTCGCCTTTGTTGCCATTACGCCCGTAGAGTATTGCGTTAAGCAGTTTGTCATCGAGTTTCACGTTTCCGTGTGCGATGTCAAGCAGGAGTCTGTCATGTGTCTTTGCCTGATGATATTCAGTAAGTTTGTCGAGCACGGATGTGGTGAGTGCCATGTCCTTCTGCTCCAACCATTGTCTGAGTGTATCTTCGCCAAGTTTCGCTTCGTCCCTTTCGCGTTTACGCAACAGTGCCTGTATCTTGTTCTTGGCTTTGGCTGTTGTTACGAAATTCACCCATTCGTGATGCACATGCTGTGAGTTGGAGGTGATAATCTCCACCTGGTCTCCACCTTTCAGTACATGTGACAGAGGCACGAGTTTATGGTTCACCTTTGCTCCAATGCAGTGTGTGCCGAGGAATGTATGTATTTGGAATGCGAAGTCGAGTGCGGTGCATCCTGCCGGCATTGTAATAATCTCGCCTTTGGGAGAGAAGACGAATATCTCTGATGCAAAGAGGTTCAGTTTTATTGCATCGAGGAAATCCATTGCGTCAGGTTGTGGATCGTCAAGTATCTCCTTGATGGTTTGCAGCCATCCGTTCAGTTCGTCTTCCGCAACTTTCTCTGTATCTGTGCCTGTTTTGTATTTCCAGTGTGCAGCGAAGCCCTGTTCGGCTATCTCGTCCATCTTCTGCGAGCGTATCTGCACCTCTATCCACTGTCCCATGTTGCTCATCAGTGTTACGTGCAGAGCTTGGTAACCATTGGCTTTTGGGTGTGACAGCCAGTCGCGCAGTCTGTCTGGATGTGACTTGTATAGCTTACACAGTGCAACGTATATGTTGAAACACTCGTTTACCTCCTCTTCTGCTTTCTGCGGTGTGAATATGATACGTACAGCGAGAATGTCGTATATCTCGTCGAACGAAACATGTTTCTTCTGCATTTTGTTCCAGATAGAGTAGGGGCTTTTTATGCGTGCCTTTATCTGGTAGTTGGTTCCCATCCTGTCGAGGGCCTCGCGTATTGGAGTGGTGAAATCGGCGAACAGCGTTTCTCGTTGTTCGCGGGTGTGTGCCAGTTTCTTTTCTATAGCGGCATATTCTTCAGGATGTTCATACTTGAACGAGAGATCCTCCAATTCTATTTTTATGGAGTTCAGCCCAAGTCTATTAGCAAGTGGGGCGTAGATATAAAGTGTTTCTCCTGCTATCTTACAACGTTTGCCTTCCGACTCTCTGTCGAGGTGTCGCATGTTGTCAAGACGGTCGCAAATCTTGATGAGTATGACACGTATGTCTTCACTCATCGTCAGCAGCAGTTTCTTGAAGTTTTCAGCCTGTGTTGAAGCTTTGTCTCCGAATATGCCTCCGGAGATTTTGGTCAGTCCATCAACTATCTGTGCAATCTTACTTCCAAAGATGTTTTGTATGTCGTCGATGGTATAGTCTGTATTCTCCAGTACATCATGCAGCAATGCCGAGCATATGGAAGTACTGCCCAATCCCATTTCCTGTGACACTATGGTTGCCACAGCTATGGGGTGCAACATATACGGTTCGCCAGAAGGACGTACTTCATCCTTATGGGCATTCAAAGCGAAATTGTATGCCTTCTGTATTACGTCAACTTTCTTGCGATGGTTAGAGCTCAGATAGCCCTCTATCAGTTGGTTGAAAGCTTCTTCAACAGTCTTTTCGTTCTTCATGTTTAGTCATAGTAGTGATTTGGTCAGTGTATCAAGTATGGAGATTATGGCTACTGCTTATCTCCTTCTTTTCTTTGATGTGCGTTTCTTGGCAGGCGCTTTCCTTGCCTTGCGCTTCTTGCTTACTTTTGCCTTAGCCTTGGTTTTGCGCTTCTTCGATGCGCGTACTTTTGCTGAGCGTCCGCGTTTGCGTGCCTTTGTCACCCTCTTTGTGCTGCGTGTGTATTTGCGTGTCACAGGCTTGCGTGCGGTGTAGCCAGGGCCGTCGTTCACATCCACAAGGTCGCGCTTCATCAGGTCAGACACATCGTATGCGAAGATGGAATCCTCCATTTCGATGAATTTCGATATGTAATCCACTGGCAGGCGCAGGTCTGTTGGTTCGCTGTAACCTGTCACGATGTCGCGACGATACTGAGGGTTCAGCGTACGCAGTTCCTTTATGTCGATGCCGAGCACCTGTGAAATCTGTTCAAAGTGCAGGTTCTTGTACAGCATGATGGTATCGGTCTGCACAGGCAGTTTCGTGAGCATCGGACAGATGTTGTGCTCACAATAGTATGTCATGACATAGTTGGCAGCTATGAACGCAGGAACATAACCGCGTGTCTCGCTTGGCAGGTATGGGTATATCTCCCAATAGTCTCGCTTACCTCCTGCACGCTGTATTGCCTTGTTGATGTTGCCAGGACCGCAGTTGTATGCTGCAATGACAAGACTCCAGTCGCCGAAGATGTTGTAGAGGTCGCTCAGATAGTGTGCTGCAGCGTATGATGATTTCACTGCATCGCGACGCTCGTCTATCATGGAGTTTATTTTCAGTCCGTAGCGTTTTCCCGTGGCGTTCATAAACTGCCACAGACCGCCGGCACCGACAGGGCTGACTGCATTAGGATTGAGTGCAGACTCTATCACCGGCAGGTATTTCAGTTCGAGTGGAAGGCCATACACCTCCAGTGCCTGTTCGAAGATAGGCATGTAGAAATTTGAAGCTCCCAGCATGAATGTGACGGAGCGGCGCAGACGACCAGTATAGCGGTCGATGAATTTCTGTACCACCTCGTTCCATGGCATTTCTATGGCCGTAGGCATACGCTTCAGCCTGTCCATGTACACTTCCTGCGGATATTCAGGGTTCTCGTTGCTCATGCGGCAGGTGGTGTCTGTCTGCAGATACTGCTGAGCATTGTATTGGTTTACCAGTTCATCGAAATCAATTGCCATACCGCCAGGCACTTCGATGATATCTTCGTGACCGTCTTTGTCGGTTATTATGATTTCCTCATTGTCGTTGGCGATGGAGTCGTTCTCCTCATCGTTCTCGTCCTCTTCATCTCCTTCTTCTTCTTCGTCCTCTTCATCCTCATCATCTTCCTCGTCGTCTTCGTCATCCTCATCGTCCTCTTCTTCGTCATCGGCATCGTTGTTGGGAGCCAGTGACAATGTTGAGAACTCGTTGATGTTAGCGTATATGCTGTTTGCAAATGGTGAAAGGCCAAAAAGTATGGCCAGTGCTAAAATGTAATATTTCAAGCTTTTGTTAATCATCAATGTTTTTGTTATGGATTATCAACTATTAATTTTTTATGTGTGTGTGAACTAAAAACTAAGTGCTCCATGCACTCCGATGGCAGAAGACTTGTTGTTGTTCATCACTGCTGGTTCTATCTGCAGGCTCAGGTCATCGGATATGTCAAACGATGACAAGGAAGCATCTACATAGGCATCGATTATTGACAGGGCATATACCCCCAACATGCAGAAGAAACTGAGGTCGCGCCAGCGACGGTATTTGTCTTTCCTCGATTTGAATATCTGCTTGTAGCGTGATTCGTTGGCAGATGTTATTTGGGTGCCGAGATGAAGGAACTGCGTGTAGCTCTTGGTATTAGGGTCGTTATCCATGATGTCGAGATATGCCTGCGAATAGTCCTGGTACATCTGGTTGTTCCATCGCATGGCGTATGCGCAACCGAGAAATCCTCCATATACTATAGGCAGTTTCCAGTATTTGCGGTTGTATATCTGTCCTGCACCAGGTATCACGATTGCGAGCCACATGGCTCGCTTCGGGTCTGGTTTCCATGTTGCCCAGTCTCGTTTCATCTTCTTGCTCGTCTGCTGTGTCTGTTTGTCCAGTTTCAGCAGTGCGGCTGTATCCTGCCGTGTCAGCAGTGGTGTGCTGTCGGGCAACAGCGTTTCTTCCATCTCCTGTGCCTCGGCGCTGCATACGATGAAACACGTCATTACTGCGAGCAGCAGTCTTATGCTTTTACACCTTATATATAATATATATGGCATTACTGTATCTTTTCGAAAATCTGCATGAGACGCGTCAACTCTTCTTCTGAGGCGAAAGGTATTGTTATCTTGCCTTTTCCGTTTGTGGAGCAGGCCATCTGTACCTTTGTTCCCATCAGCGAACCGATGCGTTTTTTCATGTTTTCGTAATGTTCTGGCAGGGTTGATTTTGCTTTCAGAATCTTAGACACAGACTTTATGTCATCACCATTTTTGAGGCTGTTTACCATTTCCTCAACCTTGCGTACGGAGTAATTGTTTTTCATTATCTCCTTGTACACCTTTATCTGCTGTGATGGTGATTCCAAACCGAGCAGTGCGCGTGCGTGTCCCATGTCTAACTCTTTCTTCTGCAGCGAGAGCTGTATCTGCGCAGGCAGGCGTAGCAAGCGCAGGTAGTTGGCTATGTGCGCACGACTTTTTCCCACGCGCTCCGACACTTTCTCTTGTGTCATGCCGTCAGTGTCGAGCAGGTGCTGGTATGCCAACGCTATCTCTATGGCGTTAAGGTCTTCGCGCTGTATGTTCTCCACGAGGGCAAGTTCCATCACCGTTTCATCGCTGATGGTACGGATGTATGCAGGTATTGCCTTCAGTCCGGCTAACTGCGATGCTCTCCAGCGGCGTTCGCCGGCTATTATCTGGAAACGGTTGTCTTCCACCTGCCTCAGTGTGATAGGCTGTATGATACCCAGTTCACGTATGCTGGTGGCCAACTCCTGCAGAGCCTGTTCGTCAAATTCGCGTCGTGGCTGGTTTGGGTTTGGCTCGATGAGGTCTGTTGCTATTTCGTTGATGGTTGACGACCCCTGCGGGCGCACCTCTTCTGTCGAGATGAGTGCATCGAGTCCTCTGCCCAGCGCATTAAATTTCTTTCTGACTGCCATTTCTTGTCTTTCGTCTTTTTATCTTTTATTTCTCTCTGCTCACTATTTCCTTTGCCAGTGCAAGGTGGTTCTTCGTACCGGCAGCCTCTGCGTCATACAGGATGACGGGCAGGCCGTGGCTTGGGCTTTCAGACAACTTCACGTTGCGCTGTATCACAGTCTTGAACACCAGTTCCTGGAAATGTCTTTTTACTTCGTCGTAAATCTGGTTTGCCAGTTTCAGACGATTGTCATACATAGTCAGCAGGAATCCCTCTATCTCCAGTTTCGGATTCAGCTTGCTCTTGATTATCTTTATCGTGTTGAGCAATTTGCCGATTCCTTCAAGTGCGAAATACTCACACTGCACAGGAATGATGATGGAGTCAGCCGCCGTCAGTGCGTTGACGGTGATCAGTCCGAGTGATGGCGAGCAGTCGATGAGTATGTAGTCATAGTCCTGCCTTATGGGCTCAAGGATGTTTTTGAGCACCTTCTCACGGTTAGGCACGCTGAGCATCTCTATCTCTGCACCCACAAGGTTGATATGGCTTGGAATTATGTCCAGGCCATTGATGTCGGTGGTATAGATGGCATCGCGTACGTCCGCATGGTCGATGATACACTCGTATATTGAACACTCCACCTCTTGCAGGTTCACGCCCAGTCCGCTTGAGGCATTAGCCTGTGGGTCGGCATCTATTACGAGTACCGACTTCTCCAGTGTGGCCAATGAAGCTGCGAGGTTGATAGTTGTTGTAGTCTTGCCTACGCCTCCCTTCTGATTTGCCAAGGCTATTATTTTGCCAAGTTTCTTCTCCATATAAACTCTAATTTGTTTACTTTTGTATACAATTATCCTGTAATAATTGCAAAGTTAATAAAAAAAACTGAGATACGAGTCAATTCTCTCTGCTATTATACATTTTTTACATCTTTTGTTGTAAAATTAAATTCTTTTTTGTACCTTTGCACCGATTTTTTGCATACGCACACATGTGTTGGCTCCGTAGCTTAGCTGAATAGAGCGTCAGATTCCGGTTCTGAAGGTCCTGGGTTTGAATCCCAGCGGGGTCACTTTTTTACCCGTTTTTTTGTATTTAACTGGCGATTCCTTGCGATATTTGTAACCAAAGTCTCTTTCGGACTGAAATATCGCAAGGAATTTGTGTTTTCTGTAACTGTCTTATTATTAGTGTGTAGCAAATTGTTGTGAAGCGGTTTTTTGCCTTGGATAATGTAATATGATAGCTTTTACAGTGTAATATGATAGCTTTTACCTTGTGAAAGGTATCGTATTACTGTGTAAAAAGATGTCTATTGTGGTGTAAAAAGGCGTTTTTTACGTCCTTGCCCCTCAAATTTTGAGAAATCAATTTGCACGAACAGGAATAAAATTATTCACTGTCACGTCAAGAAATTTCTATTTTGCACTTTTTTTTCATGCGTCATTTGTTCACAAATTTATGCTGTCAGCAATAGTTCTTAGAGTGCTAAATCAGTTAAAAATTTTGTCATTTGAAAAAAGTTTTGTAACTTTGCATCCGTGAAGCTAAACAATAAAAAATACAATTATGAAGACAAAAATTTTTAATGCAGCATTGCTGTTTTTTGTATTTGCAGTGACCACTGCACTTTTCTCATGCGGTGGTGCTGACATGGATGAAAATCCGGAGCCATATTATGATCCTTCCAACGGTCATGAGTTTGTTGACCTTGGCCTGTCTGTGAAATGGGCAACATGCAACGTGGGAGCGGATAATCCATGGGACTATGGTAACTATTTTGCATGGGGCGAGACTGCTCCGAAAAGTGACTACAGTTGGGCAACGTATAAGTGGTGCAACGGTTCATCGCATACGCTGACGAAATACAATACAAATGAAATATTCGGAATTGTTGATAACAAGCTCACCCTTGAACCTGCCGACGACGCAGCAGTGGTGAACTGGGGCGGCAAGTGGCGCATGCCGACTTATAATGATTACGCAAAACTTCGAGCCAACTGCTATTGGGAATGGACAACGAACTACAATGGTCGGGGAGTGTCTGGCTATATAGTCTATAAGGCAAAGGCAGATGCAGACAAGGGCGTTATAAAAAATACCGAAAACAACGCAACGACATCTGCCACGTATTCGCTCAGCGACAATCATATTTTTCTTCCTGCTGCGGGTTCCATCATTGGAACAGACTCCTACGATGTAGGTTCGCGGGGCTTCTATTGGTTGGCTATGACCAGTGAGGATAATTGGGACGACGCCACGTGCATAAACTATCGCTCAGGCTATGTGGACCATGTCGACGGCTACCGTCGCTGTGGAGGCTCGGTTCGTCCGGTTCTCCAGAAATAATCATGTATGCACAAAATTATGATATACAAATAAAAAGGTCGGATGCAATGGCGCATCCAACCTTTTTATTGTGTTTTACTTCGAAATAACGATATTACGATATAACGTAATGACGAAATATCGTAATGTCGTAATATCGTGATATCGTAATTAATTACCCCTCCATCAGTTTGCGGTAGCGTGGTCGCTTTATCTCGTCTGTGCCGAGGCGACGGGCCTTGTTTATCTCATAGTCAGAGTAACTGCCCTCGAAGAAGAATACCTCTCCGTTGCCCTCGAATGCGAGGATATGCGTACAGATACGGTCGAGGAACCAGCGGTCGTGCGAGATTACCACGGCACAGCCGGCGAAGTTCTCCAGGCCTTCCTCCAAAGCACGCAGCGTGTTCACGTCGATGTCGTTGGTGGGCTCGTCAAGGAGAAGTACGTTGCCCTCCTGCTTCAGTGCCAAGGCCAGTTGCAGACGGTTACGCTCACCACCGGAGAGTACACCGCAGAGTTTGCCCTGGTCGTTGCCAGAGAAGTTGAAGCGAGAGAGGTATGCGCGTGCGTTCACGTCGCGGCCGCCCATGCGGAAAGACTCTACTCCCTGGCTCACTACGTCATAAACTGTTTTCTTAGGGTCAATGTCCTTGTGCTGCTGGTCAACGTATGCCAGTTTCACTGTCTCGCCCACGGAGAACGAACCGCCATCGGCATGCTCCAGTCCCATGATGAGGCGGAACAACGTCGTCTTACCTGCGCCGTTAGGACCTATCACGCCCACGATGCCGTTAGGCGGCAACATGAAGTTGAGGTCCTTGAACAGTACCTTGTCGCCGAAAGCCTTCGCTACATGCTCTGCCTCGATGACTTTGTTGCCCAGTCGCGGACCGTTGGGGATGAATATCTCGAGGCGTTCCTCGCGCTCCTTCTGTTCCTCGTTGAGCATGGCGTCGTATGAGTTCAGACGAGCCTTACCCTTAGCCTGACGTGCCTTTGGTGCCATGTGAATCCACTCCAACTCGCGCTCCAGAGCCTTGCGGCGCTTCGATGCCGTCTTCTCCTCCTGTGCCATGCGCTTTGTCTTCTGGTCGAGCCATGAAGAGTAGTTGCCCTTCCATGGTATTCCCTCGCCACGGTCAAGTTCGAGAATCCACTCCGAAACATCGTCGAGGAAGTAACGGTCGTGCGTTACGGCAATCACCGTGCCTTCATACTGCTGTAGATGCTGCTCCAGCCAGTCGATGGATTCTGCATCGAGGTGGTTGGTAGGCTCGTCGAGCAGGAGCACGTCGGGTTTCTGCAGCAAGAGTTTGCACAGGGCCACACGGCGGCGCTCGCCTCCAGAGAGGTTCGTCACAGGCCAGTCGCCCGGCGGACAGTGCAGTGCGTCCATGGCGCGTTCCAGTTTTGAGTCCATGTTCCATGCATCGGTAGAGTCGATGATGTCCTGCACTTCGGCTTGGCGCTGCATCAGCTTGTCCATCTTGTCTGGGTCGCCGTAGTATTCCTCCAGTCCGAATTTCTCGTTTATCTCGTCATACTCCTTCAGCGCGTCATAAACGTGCTGCACGCCCTCACGCACATTGTCCATGACGCTCTTCTCCTCGTTGAGCGGCGGATCCTGCGGCAGGTAACCTACGGTGTAGCCGGGGCTCCACACCACTTCACCCTGGAACTGAGTGTCAAGTCCCGCTATGATTTTCATCAGGGTGGATTTACCTGCACCGTTCAGACCCACGATGCCTATCTTCGCACCATAGAAGAACGAGAGGTATATGTTCTTGAGTACTTGTTTCTGGTTCTGGGGTATTATCTTGCTGACCCCCACCATTGAGAAAATGATTTTCTTGTCGTCAACTGTTGCCATGTTATTTTGTAAGATATGGATTGTTTGTTTATTTGAATATAAGGGTGAAAAGTTTGTCTTCCGTGAGCATGGAGTTCATGAGCGTGTGAATGTCTTCCGACGTCACTGCGTCGATGCGCTTGAATGTTTCTTGGTTGTCTTTCAGCTTCCCATAGTGCAGGTATTGTTTTGCCATGTCGATGGCAAAGCTCTCGCGGTTTTGTGATGCGAGAGCCATCTGTCCCTTTATCTGTCGCTTTGCAGCGAGCAGTGCAGCATTTGACATCTGTGTCTTGCGCAGTTTGTGCAGTTCGCTCATGGTAAGTCGCAGGCATCTTTTCAGGTCAGCCCTGTCGCATCCGAAGTATGTTGACCATACCAGTGCGTCGGTGTATGCTGTCATGATGCTTTCCACTGTATATACAAGTCCGCGTTTCTCGCGTAGCGACACGTTGAGCCTTGAGTTCATACCCGGTCCGCCAAGTATGTTGTTGACAAGAAACAACGGCATCCTCCACCGCTCTATGTCATCGGTGATGGTGGTGCCCAGCATCACATGGTTCTGGTGGGTGTTGAGGTCCATAACCTCGTTGCCTGCTCTCTCTCTGGAGGATGATGCATCATATTGAGAAACCTTGCGCAACAGCGCCTTCTCAGCAGAAGAACAGGAGAGGAGAGATTCAAGTCTTTTAACCAGTTTGTTGAAGTCTATGTTTCCTATGACATAGAATACTGCGTTGTTCGGAGTATATAGTCTTTTGGTGAACCGTCTGCAGTCAGCCGTGGTGAAACTGCGCACGCAGTCAGGGGTACCAAGTATGCTGTGCCCCAGGCTGTTGTTGTGGAACAGCGCATTCTCGAACTCGTCATATATCAGTTCGGCGGGCGAGTCGTTGTAACTTTCTATCTCATCGCACACCACCTCAATTTCACGTTCCACCGCTCCCTGCGGATATTCACTGTGAAAAACGATGTCGGTGAGCAAATCTACGGCGCGGTTGAAAAACTGGCGCAGCACTGCGGCATAATATACTGTTTCTTCCTTTGCGGTGAAAGCGTTGAGCTCGCCGCCTATCTTCTCCAGTGTGTTGATGACTTGCAGTGATGAGCGCTTCTGTGTTCCCTTGAACGTCATGTGTTCGCAGAAATGGGCAAGTCCATGCTCTTTCTTGTCTGCCTCGTCTCTTGTTCCTGCCCTCATGGCGTAACCGCAGTAAACCACCTCGCTTTCTTCTGCAAGATGTATGATGCGTAGTCCGTTAGACAGTGTGTGTGTATTGTATTGTGACATGTAAATGTTTGCGTTGCAACTGTAATTGCGCTACAAAGTTACGAAAATAAAATGACATACACAAAAAAAGCGACGGAGTAACCTGTATGTCAGGTTTCTCCGTCGTTTTATCTCCTATTTCCTTTGCTTTGGATAATTGTCTCCTACTGAGATTGGAACAATCCTTATTTTAGTTGGTGGGTGAACGTCCGCAATTGTCCTAAACGATGCAAAATTACAAAATTGTTTGCGCACACAGAAATGTTTTTGTAAAATTGTTTGCGCACACAGTGTGTTTTTTGATATAAATCATTAAATGACTATAGCAGATTTTTCTGACGTAATATTAACCATGAGCCGAAGCTGACGACAAGCGATATAATCAATGCCACAGGGAATCCCCAACTGCTTGCCTCCATGCCGTTTATAAGGTTCATGCCGAAGAGCGAGGATATAAGGGTGGGGAACATCAGAATAATAGAGAACGATGTCAGCGTACGCATCACGGTGTTCATGTTGTTATTGATGATTGATGTGTATGTGTTCATCGTTGACTCAAGAATCTCTGAGTAGATGTTTGCAGTCTCTCGCGCCTGGCTTATTTCGATGTTTACATCTTCGATGAGGTCTGCGTCAAGTTCATCGACAGGCAGTTTGAATTTCAATTTCTGAAGCAGTGTTTCGTTGCCCCTGATTGATGTGATGAAATATGTCAGCGAGTCCTGCAGACGTGACAGGTTTACCAGTGAGGTGTTGTTCACAGTATGGTCCATCGACCGTTTTGCACGGTTCAGCAACAGTGAAATCTGCTTCAATCGCTTCAGGTACCATACAGATGATGAGAGGAAAAGTCGGAATACCATGTCAACGTAGTCAATGAAACCTTCAGCTCTACGTTGCTGGAAAGTTACGAAGTCGATCATCATGTCGGTCTCGAAATAACACACGGTGATGGTTACATCGCCCTTGTGTATGATACCGAGCGGCACGGTGGTGTATGGCGTACGTGAGCGTACTTCCTTCATATACGGAATACGCAGGATGATGAGTTGCCATCCTTCGTCAAATTCGTAACGTGCTCTCTCGTCGGCATCCGAGATGTCGGAGAAGAAATAGTCTGGTATCTGGTATTCTGTTTCTAATTGCTGGCGGTCAGCATCTGTAGGGCATGTCACTTGTATCCAGCAATTCGGTTCCCACTGCTTGATGGTGTGGAGACCATTTGTCGTGTTCCAATAGGTCTTCATTAATTGTTCCTCATGTTTTTGTCGTTCAGGCATTCATTCCTGAATGACGGATTAAAAAATGAAATAGCCGTGAGGAACGCATCTTTCGGCTATTTCCCCACGCGTTAATGCTTCTCTGTACTTGTCGCGTGATAATCGTCCATGTTTGTTCTTATTTAGTTAATAATATGGGGTGGTGTTGTTTTTCTTTTTTGCGAGTGCAAAGTTACAAAAAAAAAATGAATGTCACAAGAAAAACACTTATTATAACATAAAAATATTCTTGATGATAGCTGAAGTTTCGTGAAAATAAAACAACAAGGCCCTGCAGACTTCCTTGTGAGGAGTATTGCAGGACCCTGTTGTTATTGGTGTGTCGGTTTACTTCAATGCCTCAACGTCGCGCTTCACGTTGGCGCGTATCTTAGTGAGATACTGCTTCATCTTCTTGGCATCCTTGTTGTCAATGATTTCAAGGAGTTCCTTCAGTTCGGCGCGTATCTGGTCCACTTGGTCGTGTGTGTAGGGGTTGAAAAGGACCTCCTGAAGCAGGTAGTCGTCCTCATTGAGTACGCCCTTGGCTATGCGCAGATGGCGCTTGAAGGTGGTACCCGGCGCATCCTGATGCTTCATGACCGCAGAGAACACAAATGTGGAAACGAACGGTATGGACAGTGAGTAGGCCACGGTCTTGTCGTGCTCCTCGAAGGTGTACTCGTATATGTTGAGGTCGAGACGGCTGTATAGGTCTTTGAAGAAGCAGCGTCCCATGTAGTCGCCCTCGCTGATGATGATGGCGTTCTCCTCAGACAGTTGGTTGAGGTTGGCAAACGTAGGGCCGAACATCGGGTGGGTGCTGACATAGCGCTTGCCTGTCTGCTCATAGAATTCCTTCAGTCCGGTCTTCACTGATGCGATGTCGCTCAGTATCACGTTATCGGGGAGATATGGCAATACCTCGTTGAATGCCGGGATGGTGTATTTCACCGTAGCGGCATTGATGACCAACTCAGGTTGGAACGTGCGCACTTCCTCCAGTTCGGTGAAGCGCTGGCAGTTGTATGTGAAACGCATGCGGCGAGGGTCTTTCTCATAAACGCCTACCTCATGGTCGAAACTCAGCAGGTCGATGAAGAATGAACCCATCTTGCCTGCACCAAGAATTAAGATTTTCACTTCGTTATTTTTTTTAAAATTAAAAAATTGGAGAATTGAAAAATTGAAGAGTTGAAGAATTGATATTCAAGTCGAAAGGCAACTTCAATTTTTCAATCTTTCAACTCTTCAATTCTTGTTTACTGGTTCACGATTTCCACCTGCTGACGCACGGACTCCTCATGGATGTGCTCAAACACCTGCTTTACGAACTCAGGACTCATACCTGTGAGTGAACCCTGCACGCCGCGCTTGTCGAGGATTTCGTTGTAGCGTCCTGTCTGCAGCACCTGCATGTTGTGTTCTTTCTTGTACTGGCCAATCTCACGGCATACACGCATACGCTTGGCAAGGAGATCCATGAGTTCATTGTCAATCTTGTCTATCTGCTGGCGAAGGAGTTTGATACCCTCTGTGGTATAAGTGTTGTCGCGTGCCACAAGCATGCCTACGATGTAGTCTGCCACCTCTGGTGTAACCTGCTGCTTTGCATCGCTCCATGCCTTGTCTGGGTCGCAGTGCGACTCAATCATCAGACCGTCGAAACCAAGGTCAAGTGCCTGCTGTGAGAGCGGTGCAATGAGTTCGCGCTTGCCGCCCATGTGTGATGGGTCGCATACGATAGGCAGTTCAGGTATGCGGCGGCGCAGTTCGATAGGTATCTGCCACATTGGGGCATTGCGATACATTGTCTTGTCGAATGATGAAAAACCGCGGTGAATGGCTGCCAGTTTCTTTATGCCAGCCTGGTTGATGCGCTCCAGTGCGCCAATCCATAGTTCCAGGTCAGGGTTCACTGGGTTCTTCACGAACACTGGTATGTCTATGCCCTTCAGAGAGTCTGCCAACTGCTGCATGGCGAATGGGTTAGCCGATGTGCGTGCACCAATCCACAGTATGTCAAGGCCATACTTCATTGACAGTTCTACGTGCTCAGGTGTAGCCACCTCAGTGCCTATCAGCATACCAGTTTCCTTCTTTACTTCTGCCATCCACTCGAGGGCTGGCTCACCGTGGCCTTCAAAGCCTCCCGGTTTGGTGCGTGGTTTCCATACACCGGCGCGGAACATGTGGCAACCCTTGATGGCGAGCTGCTTGGCGGTGGTCATTACTTGTTCCTCAGTCTCTGCTGAGCATGGACCTGCGATGACGAAAGGACGTTTGGTGTCGCTTGGCAGGTTAAGTGGTTCGAGTTCTAATTCCATAGCTTTATGTTGTTATTTTAATTCTTCAATTCTTTAATTCTTTAACCCTTTGATTCTTCTCAGCGCTTCACGCATGTTGTCGTCTTTTGCGCAGAGTGAGATGCGTATATATCTGTCGCCGTTGCTGCCGAAGATGAATCCGGGGGTTATAAATACGTGGGCTTCGTGCAGCACGCGTTCTGTCAGCTCTTCGCAAGTAGCGTAATGGTCAGGAATGCGTCCCCAAAGGAACATACCCACCGACTGCTTGTCATACTTACATTCAAGCACATCCATTATCTGTTCGGCTATCTCACGGCGACGGTGGTAGTTTTCATAGTTGTATTCGCGATGCCAGTCGTCACTGTTGTTGTATGCCTCGGCAGCAGCCAGTTGTATGCCGCGGAATGTACCAGAGTCTATGTTTGACTTGATTTTTAGAATCCACTGTATGAATGTGCTGTTCGTGGCAACCATACCGACACGCCAACCGGGCATGTTGTGGCTCTTCGACATTGAGTTGAACTCTATGCAACATTCCTTGGCGCCCTCTATCTGGAGTATAGACTGTGGATGACCGTTGAGAATGAGCGAGTAAGGGTTGTCGTTGACGACAACGATGTTGTGCTCGCGTGCAAACTGCACCAGGCGCTCATACGTCTTGCGCTGTGCATCGCCTCCTGTCGGCATGTTTGGATAGTTGGTCCACATGATTTTTACCCTGCTGAGGTCCATCTTCTCCAACTGTTCGAAGTCTGGCTGCCATCCGTTACTCTCCAATAAGTCATAGTTTACTATCTTCTGGCCGAGAATCTTCGACAGTGAGGTGTATGTAGGGTATCCAGGGTTAGGCACCAATACCTCATCGCCAGGGTTGCATAAAGCCAGTGTTACGTGAAGTATAGCTTCTTTGGAGCCTATCATGGGCTGTATCTCAGTGTTGGGGTCAAGTTCTACATTGTACCAACGCTTGTAGAAACTTGCCATAGCTGTGCGCAGTTCTGGTATGCCGACCGTAGGCTGGTAACCGTGTACGTCCGGACGGCAGGCCACTCTGCACAGTTTGTCGATGGTGGCAGGTGACGGTGGCATGTCGGGCGAACCGATGGCCAGAGATATTATGTCCATGCCCTCGGCGTTCATGCGGGCAACTTCTTTCAATTTACGACTGAAGTAATACTCCTGTACCGTTGACAGACGGTCTGCAGGGGAAATATTGTAATTCATCTTTTATCTCGCTGTTTATGGTTTACACTTCCAAATTCTCTCTTCACCTCTTTTGGCTTTCTCAATGCACTGTGCACAATTTGAAATCCGTGCGCAGCCAATTGTGAATTATGCATTGTGAATTGTGCATTACTGCATCCCTTCTACGCTGCCTTATATTCACCTAATATAATAAGGTCGCGCGTGAGTGGAGTGATGGCGTCAATGCTCTGGCGGTATCGTGTCAGGTCATCGTATGTCACGTCAACATAGAACAGATATTCCCATTCACGTCCTATTATGGGCAGCGACTGTATCTTCGTCATGTTTATCTTGTAGAACGACAGTATGGAAAGCACCTGCGACAGTGAACCTTCCTCATGAGGCAGTGAGAATACTATGCTCGATTTGTTTGCCTCGTTCAGCGCACGCAGGAAGTCAGCCTTGCGTGGGTCGCTCATAATAAGGAATCGTGTGAAATTATGTGGGTTGTCTTCTATATGATTCTCCAGAACTTCCAGTCCGTACATCGCTGCTGCATCAGCATGGCATATAGCGGCAACGCCTTGCAGTCCCTTTGCTGCAATCTCCTTTGCAGAGCCTGCGGTGTCTTCTGCCTCCACCATCTTCAGATTGGGATGCTTGCTGAGATAATGCTGACACTGTGCCAGGGCAACAGGGTGGGTGTGCACCTCACTGAGAGTGTCGAGCGACTGTCCTGGCAGAGCGCAGATGCAGTGGCTTATGTGAGTTTTGTATTCGCCAACCACAGTCATGCCCGACTCGCGCAGCAACTCATAGTTATGCAACAGAGAGCCGGCGATTGTGTTCTCAATGGCCATGATGCCGATGACTGTAGGGTCTTGCTTCATGTTGTCGAACACCTCCTCGAATGTTGAGCAGCATATAATCTGCAACTGGTCACCGTCGAAACAGTGGCGTGCCGTGATGTCGTGGAAACTGCCCAGCTCTCCTTGTATTGCTATTCTTTTCATTTTTATATTTAGTTTGTTTGTCTCTTGAACAAAAAAATCCCGCGTAGTATTTTGTTACTATGCGGGACCTTGCAAATTATCTTGTTTTTGCTTAATCATTTTAAGTTGAACTAATCACGCAACTTCCCGCTTCACAGTGTCTGCAAAGTAAAAATAATAGAAATATGCGTAAAACTTGTTCATAATTTTTCGTTTTTTCCGTAATTCGAGTGCAAAGTTACGTATTTTTTATTAAATAGCCAAATCTTTTCTGTATTTTTTTCAAAAAAAGTGCATGAAGGGTTATTTGGAAATTGTTGAATGGGTGTTGTCTGGATGCTGTATAGTGATGATAATACAGTTACGAGAGTATTTTTTATATCAGTGTGTGTTCATTGATGTATTGTTGTACCACATCTTTGTAACTCTCTGAGATTGGGATGTAATTATCGCCAAACACTATGCGTAGTCTGTCTATGGTGTCAGCTTTTGGCATGTGGACGATGAATGACCTGTGCACTCGCATGAATTCGGGCTGTGGCAGATAATCCTCCAGTGTCTTCATGTTCATCAGGCATAGCACTTTCTTTTGCGGAGTGTCCAGGTGTATCTGCACATAGTCTTTCAGTCCCTCTATATAGAGTATGTCGTCCAGGAAAATGCGTACCAGTTTATATTCGCTTTTTACATATATGAAGCGTTCCTGTGGTTTTGAAGCAGTTATAATATTCTGTTGTGTCTCATATGTCTTCAGTGCTTTGTTTGCGGCATGAAGGAATGTTTCGTATGATATTGGCTTCAGCAGATAGTCAATGGCATTGACCTTGTAGCTCTCTACGGCATAGCGATCAAAGGCAGTGGTAAACACCACCATTGTCTGTGTTGGCAGAATGGTGGCAAATTCTAACCCCGACAGTTCCGGCATCTGTATGTCAAGGAAGATAAGGTCAACAGGTTTCGTGCGCAGCACGCGCATTGCCTCTATGGCACTGTTGTAAATGCCGGAGAGTTCAAGAAATGGTGTCTTTCTTGCATACGAGGCCAGCAGGTCCGCTGCCAGTGGTTCGTCATCTATAATTGCGCAGGTCATAGCTTTTTCTCGGTTATCTAATTTTACAGAAGTTATCACTCATCGTTATTGGTTGGTTTCTCCTTCCTCCTCCTCCTCTGGTTGTTCTGGAGCATATACGGGACGTATGGTGAACAGCATTGTTTTCATAGTCTCCACGTTTACTATGTCAGAACCATTAAAGCGCAGGTTGTATGCTTTTGTCTTTATTGTCGTATTCTCGTCTGATGACCAATAATATCCTGTTGGGTTTGCATTTATTAGTTGTCCGGATGCTGTATTGTAGTATCCTGCAGCAGGCATGAATATGATATTGCCGTTGGCACCTTCTATTTCATATCCCGCCACTCCGTTGTAGCGCTCATTGCCTGCTGGCTGCCACCACCATGTGCATTTTTCGCATAGTTCCTTGAATTCTTCGGATGTAGGCATTCTCCATCCATCGTCATAACTGTCATAATCCCCGAAAGGAATGTTTGGTGTCCAGTCAAAGTATTCACCTGCTTCAGTAGGATTCGTGGTCCCTAAGTTATGTGTGGCCCACATGACGCTCAGACCTAAGTCCACACACTTGTAGCCTCCAAACTCTAATTCGCTTTGCTTGACGAATTTCATAGAGTCCACCTTCTCTGCATCGAAGGTGTATCGTGCACCATCGTAATAAACCACAAACTCGCGTTGCTGTGCCATGGCTGTGCTCATGGTTGCAAATGTGATAATCAGAAAAAGAAGTCTGTTCATATCCTATTATTGTTTTGGTTATCGTTTCATTTGTGTGCCAACGATGCAAAATTACGAAAAAAACATGATACTTACAAATTCTGTGCAGAAAAGTTTATATATTATCTTTCGATTTTAATTCTTGGGGAGTGATAGGGGAGTGAAACATGTTTGTATGCTATGCGCTGGCGTCGCCATGTATATACGCAGTGCAGTGCGCCATCACGTCCTTGTATGATAGCAGGGTAGGAGTATTGGCTTATTGGCGAGTCTTCAAGCGTACAGAAATGATGCCATGTCATTCCGTCCTCTGATGATGCAAGTGATATCGGTGTGCGTGGTCCCTTGTTAGTGCCTGGCAGCGTTGCAAAATCATTATATATCAGAACAAAGCGTTGGTTCTTGTATGTCTTGCCGTCGCTGCATTTCACGGTGACTGGTTGGTGCAGTGGCACGGCATCGATGCCAGACTGGTTGTTTGGCATATTGATGAAATCCATGTCGCTCCATGTCTGTCCGCCGTCGTTGCTCCATGTCGTTGCTATGCGTCCGAGTGTATTGTCGAGTCCTTTGCGCTGCGCGTTGGTAGGGCGTGTGCGGGCAATCGCCTGCAGCCTTCCGTCTGGGTGTATCAGTATTGACGGTTGGATGCACAGGCATGAGTCTGTGGCTTTCGGTGCAGTCTTCGTCCATTCGCCGGTCTTCATGTTATACAGTTCAAAATGTATTTTCCAACCGTTGTTTTCTGTAGATGACGGGCAAACAAGATAGTCGCCCACAATCTCCGGCTTGTTCTTTATGGGGCCGAGGAATCCCTCCGGCAATGGTTCACGCTGGCTCCATGTGCGTCCTCCGTCTTGCGATTTGCAGAGCCATCCCGTCCAGTCTTTCACGTTGCCTCCTATCTTGAAGAAAAGCCATACCTCGCCGTCAGGCATCTCAAACAACACAGGGTTCCAGCATGCTTTCCTCATATATTTCTCATTGACGGTGGTAGGGACTTTCCCATACTTTGCCATCTTCCAGTCTATGCCAAGTTCCTTGCATGGTCCTACGGCAGCGTTGACGCTCATGCTGTCCAGACCGCTAAGGCCTGCCATGTGTGCATACTTGTCATCATGGGCAAATACTCCATCGGCAGCAATGACCGGTGCTTCCCACTGCTCGCCGGTCTTTCTCTGTGTATATATGCAAACGTCTGGGTTTCTCTCCTTCGTACCACCGAAATATGTTGTCAGCAGTGTACCGTCACGCAGTTCAACGATACTTGCCGAGTGTGTTTCGGGATATATTGAGTGGTCATATACAAACTCGTCGTCAATGATACGCCAGTCTTTCTCCGTGTATGTCTGACTGTTTGTCCTTACACCATGTTTGTATGGCATCTCCTCGTCGATTATCGTGGTTCCGCTGTCTATATGCCTGACTGTACCGTCGGGCATCACTGCCTCTGCTGTCACGCCCTGCGGCAGTGTTATCTCCCAGTGCAACTGCTCCAGTGTCTTTCTCCACTTAGAGCGCACAGTGCCCTGCGGCGTACGGTATGAGCAGTCTATGCTGTCAAGGTCTTGGATGGAGAAGTCTGGCTTCATCAGTAGTTTCTTATACCCAACGCTGCCTTCTGCGTTCTTTATTCCTGCAAGGTCCTGATACATCCACGTCAGCAGGTCACCGAGTAGCATGACGTGGTTGCCTGAGTTCATTGCCGGGTTTGCCGTGTCACCGTTCCACAGTTCCCATATCGTCGTTGCTCCGTGTTCCAGCATATATCCCCATGAAGGATATGTGGTGTTGGTGGCAAGCAGGTATGCCACGTCGCCATAGCCGTAGCGAGTCAAGGTACGCATAAGATATGATATGCCAATCACTCCACATGATACGTGGCCACCGTTCTTTACTATGATGTTCTCCACCACATTGTTTATAACATCCTGTCTGCAGTCCTCCGGCACAAGGTCGAAGGCCAGTGCAACGACATTCGCCGTGGCGGTGTTGTTGCCGTAGAATATGCTGTCGGGGTAAAGCGGATGTCCTGGTACTAATGACGTACCACGCTTCACTGTTAGATACTTCTCATTGAAGGCGTCCGTCATCTTCCTTGCTCTCTCTGCATAGTCCGTTGCATCGGCATTGAATCCCTGCAAGGTGGCAAACTCGCTCATCAGTTGCATCACCTTTATCATATATGCCGTAGAGAGCAGTGTTCCGTCAGTCTGTCGTGTTGAGTCCTTAGAGTGTATCAGTTCGGGTTTCTCTGGCGGCATGCACCAGTCACCGTACTTGTCGCGGTTGATGACGCCGTCTTTCATGTATTCCTTGCAGATGTGCTCCACCCATTTCTTGATATATGGGTAGCTGTTGCGTATTGCTTCGTCGTTGCCAAACTGCCTGTATAGCATGTCGCATGTGAACGGCAGGCATGCCGGCCATGTCACATCGTCGTTGTAATAGTTCCAGAATGCTGGCGACACGTCGTTCATCGCTCCGTCATAGCGTTGTGCATCGCAGATGTCGCGCATCCAGCGTGTGTACATCTGGTTGTTGTCAAACAAGTAACTCTCACCCAATGACCCCACGGTGCGGTCGCCCAGCCACGGCTGGCGCTCGTTGCGCTGCGGACAGTCAGTGGGGAAACCGTGATAGTTTGTCTTTATACCCCACCAAGCGGCTTTGTAGAGGCGGTTGAGCACATCGTTGCTCGACGTGAAAGTGCCTGTCTCATCCATCTCGTCACTGACGACATACACCTTTACGTCATCCTCCGTCACATCCTTCATGCCTGTTATCTGAACATATCGTCCACCGTGATATACAAATGTGGGATGCCACCATATCTTGCCATTCTCCTTTCCGTTGCATACATACACATCCTCTGACTCTGCATTACGCAGGTTGGCGGTGTAGAGTGTAGAGTCCGTATTTAGTCGTTCCGCATATTTTATGCGTATGGTGTCGCCCTCGTTACCACGCACACGCAGGGCTATCCAACCTGCAATGTTCTGGCGGAGGTCGAATATATTAAATGAAGAATGTAGAATGAAGAATGAAGAATCAGGAAGTGAAGAATCAGGCAGTGAAGAGTGAAGAGTGAAGAGTGAAAAATTTGAGTTACCGTTTGACTGTTGAGAATTTGGAAGGGATTTTCCAGTCCCTATCTTACCTTCTTCATTCTTCCTTCTACCTTCTACCTTCTTTTGGTTTCTTGCCGTCTGTGGGTAGAGTGCGCCTATGGGAACCTCTGCCAGTTCTGCGGCCTGCCATTGGCTGTCGTCAAAACCTGAAGTGCTCCATCCCTGCATCTCCATGCGTGCATCATATACCTCACCGTCATATTCGTTGTTCGAGCGTATCGGACCATTGGCGGTGGCGTGCCATGTCTTCTCGCTCGATGATATACGCTGCACTGTGCCGTCAGCGTATGTTATGAATACGTCAACCCTGCATTTTGGGAAACCGAAGAATGGACACTTGGAATGTTTTGCGTAGCGCATCGGTACGGCACGCCCGTTGCCCAGTATCACACCTATGCACCCCTTCCCCTGTGATGACTGTATGGCTTCCGTGATGTCTAACACATTATATATGATGCTTCTGCGTGTGTCGGTCTGCACAGGTTTCAATACGTGTTCTTCATCCTGATGCATCCCGTTTACATACAGTTCATAATATCCTACTGTGGCAATATATGCCTTGGCGCTTATTATTTGCTTGTCTTGCACCTCAAACTCTGTGCGCAGGTATCGGGCGTTGACACGTGTCTTGTTGCTGATGTCCTCTCCAGGCAACAGACGGTCTATGCCTATCCATCTGCCTCGCCACTGTGACTCAGGCAGCACGTCGGCCTCGTTCAGTGGTGTCACTATATGTTGTGCATTGAGTTGCAGTGATAAAAACAGTGATATTATAAAGAATGGTATGTAATGGTTTGGTTTCATATATCTGTCTTGTCGTTTCGTGTGCAAAGTTACGAAAAAAAATGCTCTCCTACAAGAAAGTGGCGTGACTATTGTATTAGCCACGCCGCATTTTGTTAATTACCCCAAATACTTATCGTACTTTTTTACACCGTCAACGATGACGATGCCCTTATAAGTCTTTGTCGTTTTTTTGGGTCGGCGATGTAGTGCGTTTTGTCGTTCGCATCGTCGATGGCTTCGTCTGCTGTTACATTATCAACAGTGTGGCCCAAGCACCTTGTGGCGCTCCCAGCATGTTTGCAGGAGCAACCACAAGAATTGCTTAAAGGAGTTTTTGCAAATTTTTATTAGATGTAAGATTATGTATGAGATTGGAACAAATTTAGTTTGGTTGTCGTAGAATGTGTGTCAGTTGTTGTCCATTTGAAAATCCCTCGCAAAGTTACTATATTCTAAGTAATTATCAAAGTTGCATTATAAAACTGACATAATTTTACCCCTATTTTAACACAAAATGACCACATGTTTTACAATATCCCTTTCACTTTTTCATTGTCAAATACATATGTCCCTATCACTCCACTATCACTCCACTATCACTCCACTATCACTCCACTATCACTCCCTTTCTACTCCCCTTTCACTCCCTGCAAAAAGTTGTTCCTCCCCTCCCTTTTCCTTACACTTTGATTTTTCCAACCTCGATTTCCTTGCGCTGTAGATTTTTTCTTCCCAACAATTTTCGTACAGCCGAAAATAGCGAATTTTGCAAACCGCTGACAATAAGCGTCTTAATTTTCGGGGCCATTTTTCTGTTTCGTAAAAGCTATCATATTACCGTATAAAAGCTATCATTTTGCGTTGTTAAAGCATAGCTATTACATGGTAAAAGCATACATATTACAACGTAAAAGGTGCCTTATTACATTCCTGAAGCTATTTCCGCATGAAAAAAAGCATAAAAAAGTGCCGTCAGAAACTCTATTTTGAGTTCCCTGGCGGCACTTTTCATTTTGACACTTTGTAAACCAAAACACTTCCAAACATATCAAAGTGTAAAAACTTGTCTAAAATCTGCGAACCTGCTGATGCTACCATACTGATATCCATGTAGTAAGTCAAAGTTCTGTCTGTTGGATAATCTCCATCATCACCAGAACCACTGCCATGATGCGGTAGGTGAGCCGTGCCGACAGAGATTTCTGCATATTGTTAGTCATTATGATGATGCAAAGATAAACAAAAAAGCTGGAAGCCCAAAACTTCCAGCTGTTTTTTTCGTATGCGTGTCCTGTTGCATCAGTTCACTGCTGCATACCATGCTGTCTTCTTGATATCCTCATTCCATTGGGCGTAGGTGCCTTTGGCAGGATTCTGCTCCACGAACATCGACACCCCGTGCATCTTCGCGTCGGTCACTGTGAAGTCGCTATACTTCATGCTCCATGGCTTATCAGTAGCCCATCTCGTTGCATTGCGGTGATCTACGATGGCCTTGTCGAGCACCTGCTTCCACTGCTGATATACATCCTGAGGGGCGTGGGCGAGGAAGAAATCACCGGCATCGTAGAAGATGTTGTACTCTGGTAAGAAATCCATACTGCTGTCGGTATGGTAGTAGTGGATCATGCCCGTCATGTCGGCATAGTCGCTGCTCATCGTGGCTTTCACAGCCTGCAGGGCCTGGCGGGTGGCCTGTGCCACGTGCTCCATCTCGCTGGTCTGTACGGCTGTCAGGGGGAGATAGCCTCTCTCGCTCTGATAGTACTTGTCGATGATATTGGTATAGAACTGGCCGTCGGAAAACATATCCGGCACAATCCGATCGTAGGGAGCGCCATCACCTGGAATCTCTGCAGGCGAACCGATGATGTAGTCACAGTTGTTGCGCAGCTCGTAGAGGTTCTCCAGGCACATGAAGTTACAGCAGTCGGCCATGATGAACCTGAGGTGAGGCATGCCGTCGAGGATGCCCTTCATGGTGGTGATGTTCATCCAGCGCCCGTTACGATAGTTCTGGCTGTTACCCCAGTCCACACCGAAGGCTCTGCTGGTGCGTCGTGGTGTCACCTCGTCCTTCATCAGCCAGCCGCTGCCGTGTCCCCAGAGCACCAGACCGTAGTTGCCAGCTGTGGCAGGATAGTGACTGAAAGCGTAGCGCATCACACCCTCCATCACGACGGGATCCGAAGCGCGGTTCTCATCATCGCTGCTGACGATGCCCAAATCGTTGATGCTCAGTGAGTCGATTACCTCACCGTTCTTGATTCTTCCCAGCCAAGGAGTCTCGGTGGATTGGCCTTTGTAGCGGCAAACAAACACCAGCAGGTTATCGTTATCACCCAGCTGCTTCGAACCCAGCTTCATCTCGTCCAGGTCGGGGGTTACAGCATCATTCAGGTCGTTTTTGCCAGCCATATACACCAGTACGGTCTTGGACTGAGGCGCTGTCTTCGGGTCTACGGTCTTTTCGGCTATGCCATTAACCAGTCCGTCTGCGATATCGTCTATAGTTTCAGTACACGATGTCAGTGTGACTTGACCGAAAATAACAAGAATCGCGGCGATGAAAGAAATTGTATACTGTTTCATAATCTTTTATATTTTAAATGCTATTACTTTTGTTTGACACTGCAAAGTTAGGACGATTTTCAGCTGATTCCAAGTTATTTTCCGTATTTCGTTCCGACTTGTAGCGACAAGCGCCCGATATGGCGACAAAACAAAAACACCCCCTCAAAATCTGTCGCATCCACTCGCAAAAGGACATAAAAAAAGCTTCCTTTGTGGGGAAGCCTTTCTGTGAGGGAGAGAGGAAGTCTGATTAATACTGTCTCTGCACGATTCTTCTAATAGCAATTTTTACCAGTTCATCATAGGTGTTGTCAAAACAGCTGAAGTTCTTGAGGCTCTCATCGCCATGCTGGGCAATGTAATCCTTGACAACCGATGCAATCAGGGTCTCGAATCTGAGTTCTCCCAGGCGTGCCTTATAGGCATAGAGTATCGGCTCTTCCATCAGGTTCTTAACGGCCTGCTCGCTAACACTAAAGGTCTTCATGTTGTCCTCGTGCCTGGCCTTGGCTGCCTCTTCCTCGCTCTGCTTCTTCAGGTTCTCAAAGTAAGCCGTGTTCTTGTCTGTGGCATTGCTGTTGTCGTTCTTCCAGCTGGAGTACTCCCAGAGGGTGATGTCGGAACCGATGGTGAAGGGGCATGAGAACTTACCGAGTTCAATCTTCCAGAGTGACAGTTTTGCACCGACTTCGCCATAGATGCCTTCCTTGATGGCTGCGTCGAACTTGAACGGGATCTTTTCCATTGGTGTGAACACCATATCCATCTCACCCATGATCTTCGGGCCGATGCTGGCTGTGGGGCCTGCTACGCCGCCTACGAGTACGTCAGTGCAGAAGTAGAGTCCTACGCCGGTCTCTGCGTGAATGGTGGCACGTGGAGTGATGAAGCTCAGCTCGTTCTTCTTGATCTCACCATTGGCGATGGTGTTCCAACTGCCGTTGTACTTCAGACCAACCTCGAACTCTGATGCAAACTCGTACTTCAGGCCTGTGTAGATCTTACCCTCAACGCTGGCGTCGAACTTCAGGTCGAGATGGTTCTTCAGCAATACGGGTACGGGGACACCCATGACGGGGAAGGTGAATGCTGCGCCGGGCAGTGTGGTGAGTTCGAGAGTAGACTTGTCGTCGGGGATCTCCAACTTTCTGCTGCTGCCAATGGTCACCTGGGGACTGAAGGCAAACTCACCGAAGAGAGCGGTCTCGAAGTAGGTCACCTTCATCTTCTCAACGCTCAGGTTGAGACGGTAGCCGAGCTGGAAGTTAGACTTGCCTTTGACGGAGATGGTGATGGTGTCTGCACTCTCTTTGCCACAGGAGATGGGGAACTTCTTGTTGAGTTCGGGCTCGAACGAGATCAGATCCAACTGGCCGCCGACATTCTTAAAGCTGATGCCCTTCTTCATGTCGCCGTCAGCAAAACCCTTCGCCAGATTGACGAAGAAATCCTCAATGTTTTTGGGAATATCTTCGAGGCCGCGTGTCTGGTAGCCCAGCAGTTCCTCCGGAGTGATGGTGATGTTGCCGCTGCCGCCACCACGGGTCACAGTTTCCAAGGGGATGGTGATGGCCATGGGGTGAATCACGTTGTCGTTGTCAATATACTGTGCACCGTATTCAGCGCCTTCGCCAGAGCGTGTGGTTGCAGCCTTGCTGGGATCCACGAAGAGGGCTGTGCTGAGTTTCACGTCGCCACTCTGGATTATCTCACCGAGACCTGAGGGAACTACCTCGAGGATATACTTGTCGCCATCCAGGCGCTGTGCTGTAGCGCGGCGGAGGTAACCGAGTTCGTTCTTGCTTTGCCAGATACTCAGGGGATGATTCACGAAGTTCTGGATGTTGATCTTGTCGGCGTAAGCCTTGCTCACGGCAATCATCGTAGTATCGCCGTTCAGGATCTCTACGTCATTAGGGGTGATAAAGTCGTCAAACTTCAGGGCGAGGGGCTTCTCGATCTTGTTGCCGCCACCTACGAAGTTGGTCTCATTATTGTTGTTTGCAACCTCACTCTCGAAAGAGGCATCAGAACATGCTGTGAAAGCAAATATTGTACCTGCGGTAAGGATGCTCATGAACATCGTCTTTACCAATGAATACTTAGTTGTCATAATATTGAAGTTTTAAAGTGTTATTACTATTTTAATTATTATCTCTTTTTGTCGTTGTCGTTTGGAGTTTATTGCGTCCGTTCTTGACTTCCGACGATGCAAAATTAGAGCGTTTTTCAGCTGTTTCCAAGAAATCTTTTGTTTTTCGTTCCGAGTTGTAGCGACAACCGCCCGATATGGCGACAAATCAAGTTCATCCCCTCAAAATTTGTCGCGTCAAGGGGATTACGACCATAAAAAATCCCCGAACTGCCAAGCAATTCGGGGATTAAAAGATTCAGGCCTCAGATCGGTCTACGAATGAAGCCCTGACAATAAAAGCCAGATTAGAATTTGTAACTGATACCAGCCAGGAGGAAGCCTTGTTCGCCAACGCCTAATTCGGCAAAACCGCGGAACTGCTTACCAAACTCCGCACCGATCAATGAAGCCTGGAACATAATGAATTTATCCCGCATGCCCCAGGTGCCTGTCCCCATGGCTGTCTTGGCAGTTGCAGCATCGACGTAGTTCAGGAAAAGCAACGTGGCAACTTTCAGAATGTCCTCATGTGTGGCATCGCCGTTGTCAGGAACCACGATATTACTGTCAAGTTCCTTGTAAACTCTTTCTGGGATGCTGAACTGTTTCTGCTCGCCATCGATGAGAAAGACTTGTTTGTAATCAGTGGATCTTGTGGTAGGCTTGGCTTGTGGTAATGAAGTCTGTGCTGTTGACATGCTTTCGGCAATCGGTCTCTTGCTGTCCAAGGGGTTTGGTGTTTGTGCAGCCATCGACTTCTGTACAGGATGCCGACGAGCTTACCCGATAGCTATACTTCGACCTCAACGATTTAGACGAAGATTGATTTTTAGCAATACCAGTATAGATATACAGACACTGTAGGAATTCTGAGAGCGGGAGGGCGAGAAGCTAATATATAATAAAGGTATAACCAACAATGAGCGGATAGACCGAAAGACTTTCGGGGCTATCCGCTCATTGTTTTTTAGTCGGTCACGTCTGCGTTATGCGTGTTTTTGAGTAAAAGCTTTTATATCAAAGTCACGGAACCCCAACGAATAAGCAGCACGTGATGGATGACGTGGGTTACCCAACTTAGTCGGGATTCCTATTTGCTTCCACTGAGGGCATAGTGGTTGAAGTGTTGTGACAATATCTTTCAGGCATTTCTTCAAATATGGAGCCGCACCAATAGCATCGCCGAAAGCAAGGAGAACAACAGGATTTTTGCTATTGCTTATCACTTTTTTTATTTCCGCAAGATTCCTTTGATGCAATCCTTCATCCATTACTTTGGGCAAAGCATAAGGATTGGTACTCCGTAAAGGATAAAGATTCATCATGGCAAAACCATCAAAACCATTACGCTCTGCAAAGCCAAGAACCTTTTGCATTGTGCGGTCAAGCTTTTTGTCTGTGGCAGTACTTGGGTTTACGCCAAACACATATAACACTCTTTTTCCCTTTCTTTCCAAAGAATAGCGGACATTATCCGCATCAGTTTTCATTGTTATAAAATTACACATATGCATACATTCACAATTAATTATCTACGAGTAAGCTTATGTACTGACTGACTTTTTATTTGATTTGCCTTTAATAACGGTATCTCACTTACTATTTTTTCATAAGCATCTTTTTCTACAGAATATAAAGTATAATCCTCTCCTTCTTTATGTAAGACGACTATCATAGGAAGGCAGAATAAGCCTTTTTTCTTGACACCCTCAATATATAGCAGTATATCTGTCAAGTCTTGAGAATACCATGCCCAAAAGTCCTTTTCTTCATGATGCATAATATCCCAGTCCCAACTATATCGACAGATTCTAAATTCTTTCATTACTGCATCGAAACTTGAATTGCCTTTCTTTTCAATAAATACGATCGCACTTCTGTCAATAAAACAATCTCGTATTTTTCTATTGATGCCTACAAAATTCATCTCATAACTCATAGAATTATAATTTAAGATCCCTGTAATATGCTTTCGAAAAAATTCTTTTTCAACAACATTCGCAAGTCTTGATTCAAACTGGTCAATAGAATCTCTTACATATTCTTCTCTTAATCTGCGCTTTGATATACTATTTGATATACTATCTTGCAAGTATTGTACTCTTTCTTCTTGCTTGATGGCTTTTTCCTCTGCTTCAACCACCTTCAAATAATCTGCATCAGAAGTCGCATAATAAACTTCTCTTTCCACCCAACTAATGAGTTTACCATCTTTAAATACTTTCTTACAAACCCAATTACCTTTCTTATCGTAAACATATTGGGTAGTTTTTATCTTAGTTTCTGTATAATTTCGTTTCGTTCCCTCGATAGTTTTAGTATTTACGACTTTAACTTCATCACCATATTCATTATATTTGAATATTTCTTTAACATTACCTCCTTTTATCATTAAAGGTATAGGTAGTAACGGCGCTTCCATACTGATTGGTTTTCCATTCTCATTCAGTATTTCCGTTATTGTGACTAAATCTTTTGTAATCCGTGTTTTTCCTTTATAGAGAACTTCTTTTTCGATACCGCTTTGATTATAATAGCTTTCCTTTCTTCCACCATGGGTGTAAGTATAAACAATCCGAGAAGTTTGTTCCTGATATTCGTGACTCTTATAAAAAGTTTTGACAACGCTAATAGTGTTATCATTATTATAGGTGTTCTCATAATGATAACAATTCGCTGTGTCATTTTTATGAAATGTATAATTGCCTATTTCATATGTCTTACCAGCGCCAATATTTATTGTCATTTCATCAATCAAGTTATTGTGTTTGTCATATGCATATCTGATTTTTGTCTTTTCTTTAGGTTTTTCTGCTCCATTGATAGGCCAATTAGGCAACAATACTTCTTTGTATACATTACCATTTTTCGAGAAGAAAATATAGGTGTTATCCGAAACCCCTTTGGATTTAATCTCGCCAAATTCTATAGAGAACTTGATGTCCTTTACTATAGCTGTGTAAACAGAGCCTCTTAATTCATGGTCTTTC
>JAEEHW010000100.1 GCA_016281055.1 Prevotella sp. | reverse complement strand
CAATGACAACAGCTGTGTGACAGAAGGGATGTGCGAGAAAAAAGTTGTCCAAGTTTTCCTAAGTTGTCTTCAAAAAGATGTAGGACGACATAGGTAATTTCATGCAATTTTTCATTTATTATAACCTTCGGTTAGAAATCCCCAAAAAATCTGGTTCATAATACTTGGGCTTCGCCCAGAAATATTTCTTCTATAAGATTCTTGTTTGGATTTTTAAAGGATTTCTTGCGAAGCAATCATGACAACATCAGCTTAACTCTGTTTTTTTCTAATTCTCCAATAAGAAATAGGAAATTTGTGAACAAATGACGCATGGTTGAAAAGTGCAAAAGAGATGTTAAAATAATTCACAATTCAAAATGCACAATGCATAATCAGGTCAAATAGAACGAATAATACGAGTTACACGCAATAATTATGAATTATGCATTATGAATTATGCATTAAAATGGTTGGTTTTGCATGGTGAAAGGTATGCTATTAGGAGGTAAAAGATGCCTAATTACACTGTAAAAGCTATGCTATTACAAAAGAGGAGAGTGCTCGCGGAAGTACATTTTAAGCTATATTGCTGTAATACAGCAATATACTCAGCTTTCAAAATTCTGGTGTATTTGAGATCAAAAGTGACTTTCGTGATTTCTATCGCAAGGAAATGGCAGTTAAAGACGTTGGCATGGAATTTGCAATAGCACATAGAAAAAAGAAAATAAACACTGAAAACGACAATGAATACACAGGAAATCCCCGTCCTGCTGCTCACGGGTTACTTAGGCAGCGGAAAGACAACGCTTCTCAACCGTATATTGAACAATGAGAAAGGTATAAAATTCGCAGTCATCGTAAACGACATCGGTGAAGTAAACATCGATGCCGACCTCATACAGCAAGGCGGCGTGGTAGGACAGCAAGACGACTCACTCGTGGCACTGCAGAACGGATGTATATGCTGCACGCTGAAGATGGATCTGGTACAGCAGCTCAGCGACATCGTGAAGATGCAGAAATTCGATTACATCGTGATTGAGGCCAGCGGCATCTGCGAACCTGCACCAATAGCACAGACCATCTGTTCGATACCATCAATGGGTATGCAGTATAATGAAGGCGGTACGCCACGCCTCGACTGCATAGTGACAGTGGTGGATGCACTGAGGATGAAAGACGAGTTTGGATGCGGCAAGTCGCTGCTCGGCGCCAAGCGCGATGAGGAAGACATTGAGAACCTCGTAATACAGCAGATAGAATTCTGCAACATCATACTGCTGAACAAAGCTTCTGAGGTGTCACCAGAAGAACTGGAGCGCGTCCGTCAGATAGTACGCGCCATACAGCCCAAGGCGGAGATCATTGACTGTGACTACGGCAATGTGGATTTCGACAAGATACTGGGCACTGGCATGTTCAACTTCGACGACGTGGCAACATCGGCAGCATGGATAGGAGAGATAGAGAAACACTCTAACCAAGACGAAAACGAAAACGAAGACGAAAACGAAGACGAAAACGAGGACGAAAACGAAAACGAAAACGAAAACGAAAACGAGCATGATGAGCATGATGAGCATGAGCATCACCATCATCATGAACACCATCATCATGAGCATGACGAGCATGATGAACATGATGAACATGACGAACATGACGAACATGAGCACCATCACCACCACCATGATCATGACCACGACGAAGAATGTGAGTCGCACCACGGTGGAGAGTGCACATGCGGATGCCACCACCATCACCATCATCACGGCGAGGGCGAAGCAGAGGAATATGGCATCGGCACATTCGTTTACTACGCACGCAAGCCATTCGACATCACGATGTTTGACGACTTCGTGGCACGCCGCTGGCCAAAGAGTGTGATACGCGCTAAGGGACTGTGTTGGTTTGAGGATCAGCCTCACCTCTGCTACATCTTTGAACAGGCAGGCCGACAGGTGCAACTGCAGAATGCCGGACAATGGTATGCCACCATGCCTGACGACGAACTGCGCCAGTTCCGCAACGACAACCCAGGCGTGAACCGCGATTGGGATGACCGTTACGGAGACCGTCAACAGAAAATTGTATTCATTGGTCAGCACCTCGACCGCAAGGCCATCACCGAAGAACTCGACAAATGCCTTGTGGAGTGGAAAGAGGCATAGCAAAAGCCCCACGACAGATGACCAACGAGGAATACATACTCAAAAACAGAGAGAAGGACGTACGCTCTCTGGCACTGGGACGAGTGCCGGAGGGCGTTGACCTTTCATGGTGCCTGAGGCAGATCGAAGGGTGGCAGTTGGCAAGGAAGAAACTGCCACGATGGGCCGCGACCGAGGGACTGTGGTTTCCGCCGCGGCTGTCGATGGAGCAGTGTTCGAGCGAAGCTACGGCAGAGTATAAAAAACTCTCCCCTGCCCCCACCCAAGATGAAGGAGTGCTCATTGACCTCACCGGAGGCTTCGGCGTTGACTTCAGTTATATGGCGCGAAACTTCAGGAAGGCAATATACGTAGAGCAGCAGAAGGTGCTCTGCGATGCCGCGCGGCATAACTTCCCTCTGCTGGGACTTGACAATGCGGAGGTCATAGAGGGAACGGCAGAAGAACTGCTGACCAACACTGATTCTCCGTTCTTCAGCAATAATTATTCGTTGATATACCTTGACCCGGCGCGGCGCGATGATGCCGGCAGAAAGGTGTTTGCCATAGAAGACTGCACGCCCGACCTTACTCAGATACAAGACACACTGCTCGAACATGCCGACTGCGTGATGGTGAAACTCTCGCCCATGCTCGACATAACACAGGCGCTGCGCTCGCTACACTGTGTCACCGACGTGCATGTGGTGAGCGTCAGGGGAGAATGTAAGGAACTGCTTTTCATCATGCGCAAGGAGAGCGACGCGCCCGGTATCACATACCACTGCGTAAACCTTGAAACCAACGACGATGCGTTTGTATGGATGAAGGATGAAGGGATGAAGGATGAAGGTTTACTGCACCTTGCTTCTACAGAGGACATAAAGGAAGGTACACTGCTTCTCGAGCCCAACGCCAGCATACTGAAGGCAGGGATGCAGGACGCATACGCCATGAAGAACGGCATGAAGAAGCTGCACCCACAGAGCAACCTCTTTGTCTGTAACAGCGACGTGGCAGCCGAGGTGCCGGCACGCACATTCCGTATCGTGGCAGTACATGATTTCAGCAAACAGTCGCTGAAGTCGCTGCAGCGCAACGTAAGGCAGGCAAACCTGACCATACGAAACTTTCCCTCCACCGTGGCAGACCTGCGCAAGCGACTGAAGATAAAGGAGGGAGGAAATGTTTATCTGTTTGCCACCACACTTGCCGACGGCTCACATGCACTACTGCAATGTGAGAAAAAATGACTTTTCACGCTGCATTTGCTTTTTTTAACAAGCATGAAAACCGCTGAATAAAAAAAATACGCTAACTTTGTAGAAATTTTAATTAGAATAACAAATAATCTATACAATTATGGTTGCATTAATTCTTTTAGTACTTGTTTTGCTCATCGTGATCGTAGCGATAGCAGTAGTAATTTATTTCATCAGCACACAGCGCTCACTGGTAGGTCTTGACGAAATGTGTAAGAACGCACTCAGTCAGATAGAGGTGCAGCTCAACTCTCGTTTCGATGCAGTGGTGGCACTGGCAAAGACTGCCGCAAAATATGCCGCCCATGAGTCTGAGACCATCATCCAGACCGTTCAGGCACGTGGTGGAAATACAGGAGCAGGCAACGCCGCAGCCGACAACGCTGCCGCCATCAACCAGCAGAGCGACCTGCTCGGACAGATGATGAGCAAGCTCAACGTGGTGTTCGAGCGCTATCCTGAACTGAAGGCCGACAACCTTTACTTAGAGGTGCAGGAAGGACAGAAACAGTATGAGGAGAATGTGCGTATTTCACGTATGGTATACAATGACACTGCAACGAAGATGAACCGCATGGTGCGCCAGTGGCCTTCAAGCATAGTAGCATCAATGCTGCACTTCGACGTGAAAGAGTATCTCACCATCGACGAAGAGAAGAAGAAGGCATACCCTGACCTTGACGAAGCATTCAAGAAATAATTCACATAACGAGCACAGAAAGACGGAAACCACATGACAAAGCGTATCTTCACTCTTTGCTTCTCACTCTTATTATTCTCTGCCGTTCAGGCCGCTCCACAGCTGCATAATCTTGACATCCGCGTGGTGCTCAGGCACAACGGCGATGCACTGATTATCGAACGACGCAATATGACCATTGACGATGAAGGCACAGAGTGCTACATCGGACTGGGCAACATGGGTCCAAGTAAGGTAAAGGACCTGCGCGTGTCAGATGAATCCAGCGTGGAGTATGAAAATGTTGGAGAATGGGATGTGGACAAAAGTCGCGACTGGAAAACAAACAGATGCGGCATCGTCAACAAGTCTAACGGTTATGAACTGTGCTGGGGACTGGGTAAGCCTGGCCGCCGCATATATCTGACGGAATACGTTATCACAGGTCTTGTACGCTCCTACCCTGACGCCGATGCCATACGCCACGTGTTCATGGACTCTGGCGTTTCGCCCAAGCCTGACAAAGCTACTTTGACCATCGAATCGGAGGACTCACTGTCATTCACTGATGAGCACTGTGGTGTGTGGGGATTCCGTTTCGGCGGCGAAGTAGGGTTCGACGATGGGAAAATAGTAGCGTACAACACTGAATCCTTCGGTTCGGAAGGCGGTCTGTATATAATGGTGCGTTTCGACAAAGGAATGTTTGAACCATCAGTTTCCGAAGAAGAAACATTCGAGAAGAAGAAGGAGGAGGCCTTCGAGGGCAGTGACTATGACACTGAAAGCAGCAGCATCTCCGACTGGACGTTGGAGGACTGGTGTTCGGTCATCTTTGTCGTCGGACTGTTTGCATGGGGTATATTTGACAAAATCGGTGACTACATCAGCGTATGGCGTGCAAGGCGTAAACTCAAGAAAAACCTTACGTGGTATCGCGACATTCCGCTTGACGGCGACCTGCAGGAAGCAAACAAGATTCTCAATGCCTATCGCTATGTAGGCGACAACGACAACAACTTGATTTCTGCCTGCATACTCAAGCTCATCAGCATGGGTGTCATCACCATTGAGGAGCGTTTGAATGCCAAGGGAAAGATTAAGCCGAACTTCGTCATCCATCCTTTGGAGAACGCAAACGAACTGCCTAAACTGTTGTGTACCATTCATGACATTTTTAGCAATGCGGCAGGAGAGGACACCGTGCTTGAGACCCAGGAACTGCGCCAATACGTTGATGCGAAATGCAACACCAGCAAGATGGAATCGTTTGTAAGTATGCTACATTCGAAGACGTCGGTGTCAAAATACAAGAACCGTCAGGATGACGTGCTGCAGGTGTTCGGTCTGAAGAAATACCTTGAGGATTTCACTTTGCTCAATGAACGTGAAGTCAAGGAAGTGGCCCTGTGGAAGGACTATATGATTTACGCTACGCTTTTCGGCATAGCAGAGAAGGTAATCAAGGACATGAAAGCTATTAATCCTGGGTACTTCAAGATGGACAAGATGGCCGCTCAGATGGCTAACGACGTGACAATACATGCCATATACTCCACCTTCAGTTCTGGAACAGCCCGTGCCGCGGCACGCAAGGCAGCCCGCGAGGCACGTGCATCCGGCCACGGAGGCCACTCGTCATGGGGCGGCGGAGGAGGAGGCTTCTCCGGCGGCGGCGGTGGCGGCGGCGTGAGATAAAGACATCTTCACAAAACCATACAAAAAAACAACTGGCGGTGTTCGCATTAAAACACTGCCAGTTGTTTTTTATATATCACTGTATCTTTTTTTACCTTTCACATAATATTGCCACAAGACACTTAGGGAAGTCACGCCCTTTGGCTCTTTCACATTTGCTGCTCCCTGAATCTGTTCCCTGTCCTTTTTGAAGTCCTTCTTCCATCTACGGAAATCGCGTCTTCCCTTGATCACTGCCTTGAAATCACCGAGGCTGCGACCTATAAGCAACATCTGGAATGCGGCTACATAGTCAAGCAGCATACGCATGAACATAACACGACGAAGGCGACTGGAAGGAAGGTTCTTGTATAGCATCGTCAGGTTGTTGCGAAAGTTCAGATACGTCTTGCGCGGATTACCCTGCGGTAATGTGCCGCCTCCATAATGATATGCTACGCTTTGTGGCACACACACCACCTTTCTGCCTTTCATGTTCAACCGCCAGCAGAAATCTATCTCCTCACAATGCGCGAAGAACCGTCCGTCAAGTCCGCCAACAGCCCAATAATCCTCGCGGCGCACCATGAGGCAGGCCCCCGTAGCCCACAAAATATCGGCAACATCATCATACTGGCCACTGTCTTTCTCTACCGTATCAAACACACGACCACGACAATACGGATAACCATATTTGTCAATAAAGCCACCGCATGCACCTGCATACTCAAAATTCTCAGGATTGACATCGCTGAGAAGTTTGGGTTGGCAAGCCGCCACTTCATCGTGTGCATCCATATATGCCTGCATTGCATCAAGCCATCCCTCTCCTACCCTGACATCACTGTTCAGCAGCAGATAATAGTCGGGCAAGGCAATGCCACGAGCCTTATTCTCCTCCTCGTATTTCTCAAATGACTTGTTGTACCCATCTGCAAAGCCCCAGTTTTTACTCAGTGTAATGATGCGAACCTGTGGAAAGTCCTTGCACAGCATCTCCAAAGACTCATCGGTAGAACCATTGTCTGCCACAACGACCTCTGCCTTGTCGGAGTTAGCAACTACCGACGACAGATATTTTCGCATCATGCCGGCACCGTTCCAGTTGAGTATTACAATCGCTATATTCTTCATTGTCTCTTATTCATTTATCTTCTCTACTACCAATGCTGACTTGTCATGATTGAACTTACCAAGCCTTACACTCACTATCTTGTTGTCATAGTCGTCTGACGCAAGTGATGCTGGCAGCTCCACCCTTACATAATTATCAGTAAAACCATGCATAGCCCTTCCGCGACAGGCTTTCTCAAAAAGTACATCCATCTCCTTATTTATATATAAGGAGTAAAACGCCTCCGTCTTTCTGTCTGACAACTCAAGTAATCTCTGACTGCGTTCACGCTTGTCCTTGTCGCTGACAACATACGGAATCTTCAACGCCGCCGTCCCCGGACGCTCGCTGTATGGAAAAACATGCAACTGCGTGACAGGAAGTTCCTCAAGCAGCCGGTATGTCTCCTCGAAACACTCTGGTGTCTCACCACGACATCCCACCATTACATCCACACCAATGAAAGCATCAGGCATAAGATTCTTGATACGAAGTATCTTCTCACGGAAGAGCGCGGTGTCATAATGACGATGCATCAATTTCAGTACCTCGTCGCTGCCGCTCTGCAACGGAATATGGAAATGAGGCATAAAAGCCCTGCTCCTCGCACAGTATTCTATCAACTCATCACTGATGAGATCCGGCTCAAGACTGGATATACGGTAACGCTGTATCTCTTCTATTTCATCAAGAGCCCTAACCAAGTCAAGGAATGACTCACCCGTGGTACGACCGAAATCACCTATGTTCACACCCGTCAAGACAATCTCCTTGCCTCCCTCACTCGCTGCGCCACGTGCCTGTTCCACAAGTGAAGAGATAGAAGGATTGCGACTGTTTCCGCGTGCCAAAGGTATCGTGCAATACGTACAGTAGTAGTTGCAACCATCCTGCACTTTCAACCAGTAACGTGTGCGATTGCCACGACTGCAGCTTGGAGCGAATGACTTTATGTCTTTCGTCTTCTCCACCTTATATATAGAGTCACCAATGCTGAATGCAGAATCACCCACGCCACTCCATTTCTCATTCAAGAAATCAATGAGATTGGCTTTCTCGTTACTACCCAACACAAGACTTACACCTTCAATCTCACTGATGCTTTTCGGCTCAAGCTGGGCATAACAGCCAGTCACCACCACAAACGCTCCAGGATTCTGCCTTACAAGACGTCGAATGGCCTGGCGACACTTACGGTCCGCCACCTCAGTCACGCTGCAAGTATTTATCAGGCATATATCTGCTTTTTCACCCTTTGCGGCAATACGCACTCCCATTTCCTCTAACATCTTTGCAAATGTTGAGGTTTCTGAGAAGTTCAATTTGCAGCCTAAAGTGAAATATGATGCCGCCTTACCCTGAAAAGCCGAAGTGTTTATCATTATTTAGTTGAATGTTGGATTTTAAAAGTTTATTGAATATTGAAAGTTTAATGTTTTATGCAAAGTTACAAAAAATGCCCCATGTAGGCAAGTAAAACACCCGTAAAAGTACAAAAAAAGGGTTGTGTGCGAGCACAAAAAATATTTAACTTTTGTTTACAATTTGTAAACTACGGATTATCAATCGATTGCAAAAAAGTTACAAAACGGACGTAAAAAAAAACAAAAAAAACCTTGCACGTAATAAAAAAAGTACGTAACTTTGCATTGGTTTTAATAAACAAGATTGTTTTACAGATTTTTAAAAGCTTAGAAAAATGAAGAAATTAGTTTTCATGTTCGTAGCTATGGCTGCGATTTCATTCGCTTCTTGTGGTAACAAGACAGAGCAGGCTCCTGCACAGGACACAGTTGACACAGCTGCTGTTGACACTGTTGCTGCTGACACTGCTGCTGCTGACACTGCTGCTGCTAAGTAATCACAGGTTACGAACAGTAAAAAGCTACACTGCCGGTCTGACGAGAGTCACTCCGGCAGTTTTTTTGTATGCTTACGCAACAAAAGCCTTATATTATTCGTATAATTGAAAAAAAAATCGTAACTTTGCAGGTTGAAAACTAAGTAAACTACAATACAGCAAGAAAATAACAATAAAAAGATAATTATATGAAAGTAATGAAATTCGGCGGCACCTCTGTGGGCACACCAGAAAGAATGCAGGGAGTCGCAAAACTCGTAACAAAATCAGGTGAGCCAACATTCGTTGTGCTCTCCGCTATGTCAGGAACCACAAACTCTCTCGTTGAAATCTCCGATTACCTTTACAAGAAGAATCCAGAGGGAGCTCAGGAGGTCATCAACACCTTGGAGAAGAAATACATGGGTCATGTTGAGGAGCTTTACTCCACCGATGCCATGAAGCAGAAGACACGAGAGTTTCTGAAGAAAGAGTTTGAGTATCTGCGTTCATTCACAAAAGACACATTCACTTCCTTCGAAGAGAAAATCGTTGTTGCCCAGGGCGAGGTAATGTCAACCAACATGGTGACCAACTATCTGAACGAGCAGGGTGTCAAGACCATATTGCTGGATGCACTCACTTTCATGCGTACCGACAAGAATGCAGAACCAGACATGCCATACATCAAAGAGCATTTGGCAGAGGTAATGCGTCAGAACAAGGGTTATCAGATATACATCACACAGGGTTTTGTATGTAAGAACGCATACGACGAGGTTGACAACCTGCAGCGCGGCGGTTCTGACTATACTGCATCGCTCATTGGTGCTGCCATGGGTGCTGACGAGATTCTCATCTGGACAGACATCGACGGAATGCACAACAACGACCCACGTTTTGTGGAGAAGACCGACGCAGTGCATCAACTTAACTTCGAGGAAGCTGCTGAGTTGGCATACTTCGGTGCAAAGATTCTGCACCCAACATGTGTACAGCCTGCCAAGTTCGCCGGTATTCCTGTACGCATCAAGAACACCATGGAGCCTGATGCAGAAGGCACCGTCATCAACAACTCACTGGTGCGCGGCAAGATTAAGGCTGTGGCAGCAAAAGACAACATCACGGCTATCAAGATAAAGTCATCACGCATGTTGCTCGCTACTGGTTTCCTGCGCAAGGTATTCGAGATATTCGAGGTAAACAACACTCCTATCGACATGATTACCACATCAGAGGTTGGTGTCAGTGTCAGCATTGACAACAAGGCAAACCTCGGACGTATCGTTGACGAACTGAAGAAATATGGTTCTGTAACCGTTGACGAAGATATGTGTATCATCTGCGTAGCCGGCGACCTTGACTGGAGCAACGTGGGCTTTGAGACCCTCGTTACTGATGCCTTGGCTAACATTCCTGTGCGCATGATTTCATACGGTGGTTCTAACTACAACATTTCTTTCCTCATCCGCGAGGCTGACAAGAAACAAGCGTTACAAAACCTTTCAGCAAAGCTTTTCAATTAATAGTTACAGACAATGGCTATACAATTAGATAAAATTCAGGGTATCGAAACACCTTTCTACTACTATGACAAGAAGGTACTCGAAGAAACCCTTGAAACCATAAAAAGCGAACTGACAAGGCACAACGACTATCACCTGCACTATGCCATCAAGGCAAATGCCAACATCGATGTGCTCCGTGTTATCCAGAAGGCAGGGTTCGGTGTCGATGCTGTCAGCGGCGGTGAGATACAGCGTGCACTCGATGCCGGGTTCGCCCCAGAGAAGATAGTCTATGCAGGAGTAGGCAAAGCCGACTGGGAAATAAACCTCGGCCTTGATGCCGGTATTTTCTGTTTCAATGTGGAATCGCTCGAAGAACTGAACATCATCAACTCCCTCGCTGCTGCCAAGGGCAAGACTGCGAGTGTATGTTTCCGCATAAACCCTAATGTCGGTGCCCACACACATGCCAACATTACCACCGGACTGGCCGAAAACAAATTCGGCATAGCGATGGACGATATGGAAACTGCCGTCAAGGCTGCCGTAGCCCTTTCCAACATTGACTTCATAGGCCTTCACTTTCACATTGGTTCACAGATACTCGAGATGGGCGACTTTGAAGCCCTCTGCGTAAGAATCAACGAACTGCAGGACAGACTGGAGGAGCAGGGAATAACGGTAAAGAACATCAACGTAGGCGGTGGTTTAGGCATAGACTACAATGACCCTGACGGACATCCTATACCAGACTTCAGAAAATACTTCGACACATACGCCAACGGACTGAAACTGCGTTCTGGCCAACAGATGCACTTCGAACTTGGCCGCGCCGTGGTAGGCCAGATGGGTTCACTCATCACACAGGTGCTTTATGTGAAACATGCACAGGTGAAGCAGTTCGCCATCGTCGATGCTGGCATGAGCGACCTCATACGTCCGGCTCTGTATGGTGCACACCACGTCATTCAGAACCTTACAAGCAGCGAACCTGAAGAAGTGTATGACGTAGTAGGACCAATCTGTGAGTCAAGCGATGTGTTCGGCAAGGCAGAACACCTGCCACAATGCCGTCGCGGCGACCTGATAGCCCTTCGCTCCGCCGGAGCATACGGAGAAATCATGGCATGTCAATACAACTGTAGGAAATTACCCAAAGCTTATCTGATATGATAATCTCATTACCTATAATAATCATCTTGGCGGTGTTACTGGTGCTTGCACTGATAACACCGCTATTCAGCCCTTTCAGCCGTAAAGTAAAAACAGAGAATGTGCTGGACGGCACTGACGGGGATACCGAGAACAACACCCTGCAGCCTGTATCCATAATACTGGCTGAGCACGACTGCTCCCGATACCTTGAGCGTGTTATTCCGCTGTACATGAGTCAGGAATACCCGGCAGACTATCAGGTTATCGTCGTCATCGACCAAAGCGATGCCAAGTCTGAGGAATATCTCAAGATCATGTGCGAGAAGCATCCGCAGCTTTACTACACCCTTCTTCCTGACTCCTCACGATATGTCAGCCGCAAGAAGGCAGGCATGACACTTGGCATAAAAGCGGCAAAGCATGAATGGATGCTCTTTGCCGACGCCAACTGCCAGCCTACATCTGACAAATGGCTCGAAGCCGTTGCACGTCACTGCGACGACAAGCACAACATGGTTCTGGGCATGACGCCATATGATGAAGACACACCAAAGTATTATCGCTTCGAGCATCTGCGCACCATGCTCTACCATCTACGCAGTGCACAGAAAGGCATGGCATTCAGCACCAACCACTCACTGGTGATGATTCGCCGCAGCGAGTTTTTCAATGAGCGCGGATTCCTCGGCAACCTTGAATATGCACGTGCCGAGTTTGAGTTCCTCGTAAACAAATTCGCCAAAGAAGGAAAATGCGCCATAGCCATTGAGCCAGAGGCCCGCATGGAACAGCCGGGACCGTCAGAGGAGTACATCAAGATGAAACGTCTTTTCGCCATCGATGCACTGAAAAGCCTGCAGCGTGCCGGAGGATTCAAGTCGCTGTACAAGCTCGACCTCTTCACCATGCACATGTTCAACATACTGTCACTGATAGCAGTGATATGCGGTGGTTTACTGACTACAGCCACAATGATGCCCGACGTCCTGCCTTTGGCAGACATACTGCCTTCCATGCCACTCATGCAATACGATGGTATGGCACTGCTGGGCGGAGCTGCACTGGCATGGCTGATATCACTGATAGAAAGGATGTTCATCTATAGCAGCAAACTGGATTATTTCGATTCAGTGGGCCCGCTTTCTGCCATCACGATGGAATGGACCATCAGCATCCGCAACATGTTCCTGCGACTCAGTTACATCTTCGCAGACAAAAACGACTTCATAACACACAAGCTTTAATATAGTGGGAATTCATAAAGCCCACCCTTAGACATTGCGAGTAGTTCATTACATACGCGATTTCTCTGACACCACGAGTGAGGCCACCTCATTGGTGAAGTCTATCATGGTATCCACGACAAAGGTGACCGAGTGTCACCTGCTGACTGTGGTGCCATTGCCTGACACTATGGTGCAGGCCATGCAGGAACAGTATGGCATCACCGTACATTACCTTACATACAATAAAGCCATATACCCCATACGCACCTATGCACAGGGCAGACAGGCCAAGCGCCTGCTGAAAAGCCTCACACCTGACATCGTGCATGTGTATGGCTCATGGGACAGCACCGCCGCCATAGTGGAGAAACAGGCACGCTCACGCAAAATCGTCACCATCGTATCGCCGATGGGCGGACTGTCAACATTCAACCTCAACACCTCATTCTGGAAAGACAAGTTGCCACGCCTCGCCATGTATCAGGCATGGATGGTGCGCAGCTGCACCACTGTTGTGGCAGTATCTGAACAGGAACGCACAGACATTCTCAACCTCAAGCTGAAAAGCCGCATAGAGACACTTCCTGCCGACAATGTTCAGGAACAGGGAGAGGCTATCATGTCAATCTACCGCAAAGCGCTCGACTCCTCATACCTGAACTATATCACACATGAGGAGAAACAGTTTGTCAGAGATGCTGTAAACAACGCCATCACGAAGGAGGCAACACCGGTGGAGATTAACGTAACCGAAGGCCTGTCATACCGCAGGATATATCTCTACGCATACGACGAGGATGCCATCGACCTGCTGGTGGAAGGCACCAAGAAGGCTGCCATCCCCATGCCACCCGTACTCAATGTGGCTGCGCTGCCTCGCTACAAAAACAAGAAAGCGAAGAAACGCATATCATTATACAATACTGATATGCGATTGAAGAAACAGTCCATTGACCAAAGCCATCCTAAAGAAATGGAGGCGGTAAAGCTGATTGCCGCAGCAAAGCAGACAAAACTGAAACGGCTGACACTGAAACAATGGAGCGAGTTATACAATCTCTTCCGCAACATTGACTTCGACGAAGACATCGCAGCAAACGAGCTGGATCACCAGAAACTGGCAGGATTCACGAAGAAACTGCAAAAGAAACTCGGCAAGTATTACAACCTGCCAAAAGGTTTTGACATTTACTGAAGATGAAATACAACATAGAACGCGACATACACTACCTGCAACTGCTGGCAAAGTCTTTTCCTAACGTTGCAGCGGCGTCAACGGAAATAATCAACCTATCCGCCATTCTCAACCTGCCGAAAGGCACCGAACACTTCCTCGCCGACATACACGGCGAACACGAGGCTTTCCTGCATGTATTAAAGAACGCATCCGGACGAATATCGCAGAAGGTGGACGAGATATTCGGCGAATACATGCCCAACACCGCAAAGAAAGAACTCTGCACACTGATATACTACCCGGAACAGAAACTGGAACTCGTCAAGGCTCAGGAAACAGAACTTGAAGAATGGTACCGCATGACCCTCCACCAGCTTGTCAAGGTATTCAGGGTTGTAAGTTCAAAATACACACGTTCCAAAGTGCGCAAGTCGCTGCCACAGGAATACAGCTATATCCTTGAAGAATTGCTGCACACACGCACCGAGGAAGCCAACAAGGCCGCATACGTCAACGTCATCATCGACACCATAATATCCACTGACAGTGCCGACAATTTCATTACGGCCCTTGCCAACGTGATACAGCGTCTTGCCATCGACCAGCTTCACATCCTCGGCGATGTGTATGACCGTGGTCCGGGTGCCCATATCATCATGGACAAGCTGAGCGAGTATCACTCATGGGACATACAGTGGGGCAACCACGACGTACTGTGGATGGGAGCCTGCGCCGGCAACGATGCCTGCATCTGCAATGTCATACGTCTGTCACTGCGCTATGCCAACCTGCTCACTCTCGAAGACGGCTACGGCATCAACCTCATGCCGCTTGCCACCTTTGCCATGGAGACATACGGCGAAGACCCGTGCGAGGCGTTCCAACCGATTCTCAATGCAGAGAACAGCGACCGCTTCGACCAGAAAACGCTGCGCCTTATGGCCATGATGCACAAGGCAATAACAATACTGCAGTTCAAGGCCGAGGCTGAGATAATAAAGCGCAACCCGACATGGCACATGGACGACAGGCTGATGCTTGAGCATATCGACTTCAGCAACAAAACATGCAACGTTGACGGCAAGCAATACAATATGCTTGACAGCAACTTCCCGACGGTCTCTCCCTCCGACCCCTGTGCCTTCACCGAGGAAGAGAGGCTGCTCATGCAGAAGCTGCACCATTCCTTCCGTGTCTCCGAAAAACTGCAGCGCCACATACGCACACTGCTCACACACGGATGTATGTATGCCATATACAACAACAATCTCCTGTTCCACGCCTCAATACCACTCAACGAGGACGGTTCGCTGCGCGAGGTGGAGCTGATGCCCGACGTGAAATGCTCCGGACGCCTGCTGCTCAAGCGCACCGGCATGATGGTACGCTCTGCCTTTGCCAACGACACACCGGCAGAAGAGAAACGATATGCCCGCGACTATTTCCTTTATCTGTGGTGCGGCAAGGACTCAAGCCTCTTCGACAAGTCCAAGATGGCTACCTTCGAGCGTTATTTCATAGCCGAGAAAGAGACTCACATAGAGGAAAAGGGCTGGTATTTCAAACTGCGCGACAAGGAGGAAACCGCCGAAACCATGGCCGACACCGTACTCGATGCCTTCGGCGTAACGGGACCAAACCGCCACATCATCAACGGCCACGTTCCCGTTCATGTGAAGAAAGGCGAGACACCCATAAAGGCCAACGGCAAACTGATGGTGATCGATGGAGGATTTGCAGAACCATATCACAAGGAAACCGGCATTGCCGGATATACGCTGGTATATCACAGCCGTGAGTTTGAGCTGGTTCAGCACGAGCCGTTCACCAACGTCGAGGATGCCATACGCGAAGGCCGCGACATCAAGTCGTCAACACAGATAGTAGCCACCACCGGTCACCGCCTTCATGTGGAAGACACCGACCGCGGCAAGGAACTTAAGAAACAGATTGAAGACCTCCGCGAATTGCTCTACGCCTACCGTCACGGCTATATCAACGTGCGGTCAAAATAAGACGGAATATTCAAATAACATAAAGACTTAACAAAAAATGGCTGACTCACGCAACTGGAGTCAGCCATTTTTTATGTGTATTATCTTCCTTCAACGTCACCTGCGCCTCCCCAGTGGAAGTCGTCGTTATCATCGTTATTATTGTCAACGTCCGTGCTGACATCGTCCACCAAGCTGCTGGATTGCAGCAGATGTGCGCGTCGATGCAACACCACGAAGCGCTGCACTGGCTTGATATATTCTTTCTTCATTTAGCAGTCCTCCTATTTGATTAAAATCTTTTTGCCGTTATTGATATATACGCCGCTCTTAGTGGGCTTGTCGTTGAGTTCACTTCCGTTGAGGTCATACCACATGTTGCCGCTTTCCTTCACTGCGTGAAACGACTCGGATGTGGTAATCCCGCGAATCTCCGTTGCCTCTTCCTCGCCTTCTTCCTCGTCGATAAAGTTCAACACACAAGCTCGTGCCAGATTAGCGGTGCCAGGGGCAACCGAGAATATGGCGCGGCAGGCACCAATCTTCTTTGCCACACTTGGATAGTACAGCATGTTTGAGGCGCCGAGGTAGAGCTTCGTCACATCATTGGCAGCCAGGTTTATGGGGCTGTAGCTGCCCACGAAACTCAGCGTGCCGTCAGCGCTGGTGACTGGTGTCGGCGCGTCGCTGCTGATAGTGACGTCATAGAACAGCGGGCTGGTGATTAGTTCCTGGTTTTGGATGGACAGTTCGTGAATTTTCGTGTACTCGGTGTGAAACCCAGCAGCTATCTCTAAACGAAAATACTTGTAATAGCCCTGTTTGCTTGGGGCAATGCTAAAATAAGCACTAGAATAATCCCCTGGGCTTATAAATTCGTATTTATCCTGACTATCAATGGTAATCCATTCGTCAGATTCATTCAGTTTGGCATACAGTGTCCATATATATGGTCCAACCTCCCTGGCAGGAACTATAGTATAGCCTATAGTCAAAACAGGGATAGAGGTATTAAACACGATGTTCCAAGGTCTAGGATTTTGTCTTTCATCTGCATCCCACATGCTCTCGTTATCTCCATCAAACATATTTTCAGGATCACTTTTTCTCAGCCAATCCCAATCATATCTTGGAGCACTGATGCCATTGTAGCTGAAAGCCGGTGCAGCCTTTTTCACGATATATGGCTTTCCTGCCTGAATACTGGTAGCCTTCTTGAAGTTCAGGTAGAGCGTACCGTTGTCGAGGCCTGTCATGTGGCCTTTGTGCTCTGCCTCCGTGTCGAGTTCCATCACTGTGAAGCCTTCAAGAGGAGTGCCAGCGAGGCTGTTGAGTGAGAACGGCAGGCAGAGGGTGTTCCAACTGTTGTCGCAGTAGAGTGTGCGTCCGTCGAGTGTGACGTCACGCATCTCATCGTCCCATGCTGTCAGGTCGTTGTCGCTGCTGTTGTGTATCGGTTCACCCCATTTTGCGTAAAGTGTAGTATCGGCGGTAACAATTGTATTGAAGTCCCACCGCGTGGTGCAGTCAGCATCGATGTACCATCCTGCCACCTCGTAGCCCTCGTCAGTGGCGACGGAAGGCTTGACAGCCCTGTCCTGATCTCTCCATAATTCCGTTTGTGCCTGGGGGGCAGTGCCACGGCCGTTGGTATCGAAGGCAACGGTACAGCGCCAGTATTCCTTGAAGTTCGAAGCCACGCCGCTATTCCAGTCAGTGCCTTTCGTCACTGCATCCCACTCAGCCTTGGTGCCCTCATAATAGAGTTCGGCAAGGTTACTGTTATTCTTGAAGGTCTCGGCACCGATGCCCTTGACGGCGGGGCTAAGATAGACCTTTTCGGGTAACGAGGCATAGGCTCTGCTCCAGGGGTGACTGTTGACTATCTGATACGGAGCAAATATCGGATCCTTATAGCTGTCGTCGCAACAGTATATGGTAATCTCTTGGTTTTTCATAGTCCAGCAGAGTCTGTCAACCCCGCTGTCGTCTCCGCACCATCCGCAGTAATCGCCACCTTTAAAGACGAACATGACGCCGGGCGAGCACTGATAGACCTGATAGTGGAAGTCCTCGGGCATGGTGGCGTTATAGCACCAGACAGTCAGTTGGTTGGGAAGATATGCCACTGAGAGGTCATCAAAGGACACGCTGGTATGGGAGATGTTAGTGATGTGAATGTCCGTCAAGTATGTGCAATTTTTGAATGGCGTGCCAGACACATTGCCGACGGTAGGCATAGAGAGCGACTGGAGACGGGGCAGGTTGTCTGCAATAGTGTTGTCATACGTGATATTTATACCCGTTATTTCCGTGCCGTCGATGGTGGCAGGAATGGTGGTATAGGTGACTGTATTCTTTGAAAAGTCAGAACATTCCACACCGGTGATGGTGGCTCCGTCGTGCAGCCAGCCGTACCGCTGTGCGGTGTATGTGGTCTGTGTGGCGGTGAGCGCATGGTAGGCTCCCTCACTGCTGTCGAAGTTCCATCCGAGGAAGGTGTAGCCGTCCTTCTGATTGGAGGAAAAGGGATCGTAGTATTCGCTGAGATAGAAGCCGATAGAGCCGTTATCGTTGTAGAACTGCAGGTTTTGCGCAGCTGACTTCGAGGCGGCGATGTAGGTGGGATTGTCAGAGGAGCGACTGCTTGGCGGCTCGTTGGATATCAGCCCGATGCCCGGTTGTATGGTGACGGTATAGGTGATGGCAGTGGCGGTGGTGGCGTGCAGATAGATATAGTCGCCGCCGGCATCGCTGTTCAGGTCGTAGCCCGTGCCCCATCCGTTGTTATCACTGCCCAAGGCACCATTTCCGCTGTTTTTCGTCGTAGTAAAAGAGATGCTGGAAAGGAAAGTATTGCTGGTGGCTGGTGTCCTGGTATAGTAGAGATGAATATCATCACCACCCGCATTGCTGTTCAGGTCGCCCTTCTTCTCCTCGAAGTGGCTGCCGCCGTCGTAAGTCACCAGATAGAAGGTGCGGTTGTTCACGGTACGAGTGTCGGGTGCCGTGCCTCTGGAGGTACTGATGTACAAGTCACTAATGTAACCGAAGTTGGCACCATTGCTGGTGTCATACTTGCAGAGCAGATAGATATGGTCACTGCTACTGCCGCACCCTGCGTTCAGGTTCTGGTTGATGACCGTCCAACCCTGATCCTGGTAGGTTGTCTTCAGCAAGTTCACCTCGCTTTCGCTGCCGCCGATAAGCATTACATCCTTGATGTACGTCGTAGCCTGCACCGTAGCCGAGGTGAGCATCAGCGCGATTAGCATCACTGCCATCCGCGCAAAAAAGTTCTTGTTCTTGGTTTCAGATTTCATATTTTTTTATGTTAGTAAAGTAATTCCATGGAATGGAAAAAGCAAGGTCGTTTGCAACTGAGCAAACGCAAACGTATTCGCTGAAAGCAGATATCATGCCCGACGAATGCCATTCAACTGCAAAGGTACTAATAATTCCGCAAACTTTCTCCTTTTTTCCGATAAAAATTACAATTCACCTTGCATTTGGCAAAATTATGTTACAAAATCACGTAAAGCAATGTAAATCTTTACGTTTTATGACTTTTAAGTAGCAAAGGAACAACGGTTAATGCGAGAATCGCGCAGTCATTCAAAGAGTAGGACAATATAAGCTTCCGCCAACAATGCTACGCTAAGTACAGGCACGATAAAGTGGAGATATAGGACAAACCGTCAGGATAGGACATTTTCCTTTATAGCAGCAACGATATATCTAACATCACTGACATATGGACCTGGTACAAAGTCTGGGCTAATGCCTATACTTTAGCAAGTTATTAGATCAAAATGCCTATGTTTTAGAAAGATTTTCACCAAAAGTTGCCTATGTTTTAGAAAATTATAGTAACTTTGCAGGCAGAAACAGCGAATAAACTTATAATGTCATTATGTACGAAAGAGAGCTGATAACACAATTGAGGCAGTGGAGCAAGAAGTCGCCACGCAAACCACTCGTTATAAGAGGAGCAAGACAAGTAGGAAAAAGTACCCTCGTTAGGGAGTTCGGTCGTGAATTCGATGTATTCATCGAGGTCAACCTTGAGCTGTCAGACGATGCCTCCGTCTTTCAACACACAGACAACGTGCAGGAAATATGGCAATACCTCTGTCTGCGAGACCACAAAATTTCAGATTCCAACAAACGCATGCTGCTGTTTATCGACGAGATACAAGAAGAGCCAAAGGCCGTTGGCCTGCTACGCTATTTCTACGAAAAAATGCCGTGGCTATACGTCATAACTGCAGGAAGTCGATTGCAGAGTCTTTTAAAGAAGCACGTTTCTTTCCCTGTCGCCAGGGTAGAATATCTCAACCTGCGACCTTTCTCTTTTGTAGAATACCTTAATGCTACGGAAGGAAAGGAATGGGCTGTACTAGTTAAAGATGTGAAAGTGCCTGCAGTCATGCATGAAAAACTTATCAGCGTCTTTAACCGCTATGCGCTGATCGGAGGAATGCCCGAGGCCGTGGCCGAATATGCCGAGAACCACGACATTGAACGACTCTCGCCCATCTTCAACTCTCTACTAATGGGCTACAACGAGGATGTGGAAAGATATGCCAAAAACGAGGAGCAGGTGCGCATCATACGCCATATCCTCGATACGGCATGGTTTTCTGCAGCAGAAGCCATCACTTTTGCAAACTTTGGAAATAGCACTTATACAAGTACGCAGATACACGAAGCGATGGACTGCTTGGAAAAGGCATATATCCTTTCTCTCGACTATCCTGTCACCTCAACAGACATACCTGCCATACCTTCTAAGAGACGTTCACCAAAACTGATTATGGTTGACAGCGGAGTCACAAACTTTGTCGCTGACATCCAGATAGAATACTTGCAGAACAAAGACCTGCTCGACACGTGGAGGGGGAGGGCCGCCGAACAGATAGTGGCACAGGAGCTGAGAATACTGCTCGACAGACAATATAAGGAAAAACAATTCTTCTGGGTGCGAGACAAAAAAGGCACGACGGCGGAAATAGACTTCATCTGGCAGACACAGAGCCAGATTGTACCCATCGAAGTAAAAGCGGGTACAAACTCACATTTGCGCTCACTCCATAGTTTTGTCAACACTGCTACCCGTCCTGTCACAGCAGTACGTTTCTGGAGTGGCGAATATTCCGTACAGGATGTCACCACCCCAGCCCCAGAAGGTCGTCCGTACCGACTGATAAACATTCCTTTTTATTACATAGGGCAACTGAAAGATATCCTGCAAAGAAATATCACAGGACAAAGTGATTGACAAGAGGATTGCAACAATACAGAACAAAATAAGCTCCAAACCAAGAGAAAATCCCCACATCTGTTCCGTTTCCAGAACCGATGTGGGGATTTCTCCATATTGTATTTACCGGACAGTAATAATTTCTACATCATTCCACCATTGCGCCCTTGAGCGTATCCACTATATATCTAACATCATCATCGCTTACACATGGTCCAGATGGCAGACACATACCTTTCTTGAAAATCGCCTCACTCACACCGTTGATATAAGCCACACTTGATGCCGAGGTCTGACAAATCACTCCGCCAGGTAAATTTTCAATTTTCAATTCTCCATTTTCACTTGTACGACAGTACACCGGTTGCTTGTGCATGGGCTTCCATACGGGACGTGCCTCAATCTGTGCCTGGTCAAGACATACGCGAAGAGCCTCCACATTAGCGTTTGGCTCGCAGTCGGTATGAGCAGAGTCTGCTGCGTGTATGACTCCTGCCGCACCGCCAACGGCTCCTGTCACAACGGTCTTATAAGCATTCTCCTGACCCTTTACCTTCACATCCTCATCGATAGTGATGGTGCAGAGCCAGTAATTGGAATCATAAACGGGAGCCCCCTCTATATCTCCCCCAGCAGGGGAGACTTTTGGCTGGCTATGCACAGTAATACCCTTCACATCAGCCAGCAGTTCCTCATAAAGAGCCTGCACATGCTTGTGGTGTGCTATATGGTCATTAACCACTGTCATCTGTCCTCTACCGATACCTGCACATACATTGCTCATACGATAGTTATATCCTATCTTCTCATGCTGATAGTAAGGGTAGCTCTCACGATACTGGGTAGCGTACATCATAATTTCACGCCAATGCTCTTCATCCTCTGTAATCAAAGCACCACCACCGCTGGTGGTAATCATCTTGTTGCCGTTGAACGACAGCACTCCGTATTTACCAAAAGTACCCAGCACCTGACCTTTATACTTTGAGCCAAAGCCCT
>JAEEHW010000099.1 GCA_016281055.1 Prevotella sp. | reverse complement strand
CTTGAAACCATACCCAAGCCAAACCTCATTGTTTTTTATCCATGGAAATATTTCTTTGTAGTGTATTGCATTTTGATGTCCTACTATTAGAAATTTCTTACCGAACTCCATTAGTTGCGCTATGTATTCCCTAAACAAAGAGAATGGAGGATTTGTAACAACAATGTCGGCTTGTTTCAATAGCTCGATACATTCTTTGGAGCGGAAATCACCATTGCCTTGTAAAGCGGAAAGCACGTTCTTGTCGTTCCTTATCAGATACTCCACATCTGACAGGTCAACAGCACCATCGCCGTTCATGTCTTTTACTTCTGTGATGACTACCTTGTAGGCTGTTTTCTTTTCGCATCCGTCAGAATCTAAAGAGAATAAAGATAATTGTGTGCCTGACATGGGTGAACCGTCATAACATGTGCAGATAAGTTTCTTAAGGCCTAACTGATTGAAACGTAGTGCAAAGTATTTGAAAAAGTTGCTTTCGTATGGGTCGTCACAGTTGCACAACACCACTTTGTCACGAAAATGAGGCCAGTAATGTTGCAGTTCCCTTTCTATGTCTGTCAGCTGCGTGTAAAATTCGTCTTTCTTTGCTTTCTTTGCGTCATTAAGGTTCTTGTTCGCCATAAAGATTGATAGTGAATATGACGCACCCAACTATCAATCACGCTGCCATACGCATACAAAAATAGCGTGATGCCATTCTTATGCGCATAGCAAGAGGCGAGCCTAGGAATTGGTACCTCTGAAGTTCTCTAAGAATGCACCACGCCTATTGCGTGTTGCATCGCTATATAGAGAACTAACAGATACACCAATACGGCTTACCTGTCACATATTATTTCTGTGCTTGTTATACCAAATAGTTTCCTAGGCTTCTTGGCTATGCGCGAAATAATAGCGAATGCTTAAATTATCAAAATAAAAAAACGTGCAGACTCTTCCTTTATTTACAAAAGAAAGCCTTGCACGTGCAAAGTTACGAAATTTCCATTAAACCGCCAAAATATTTCTAAAAGAAATTTGGAGCAGAAGTTTTATCTCCAAACGAAGACAACTTCTTTACTACCCATTCCTCAAATTTGGAGAAGCACATCACCCTGATTCGCTCTACCACAAAAACCACAAGAATCACGATTATGGGAAGAACGATATTGTATGGAGTTTCACCTATTCCAAGAGTTTCATGATTAAAGACACTGCCGATGAGTTTGCGCACCGTACCCTCAAACAGATAGGTAGCAAACACCGATGCAGCTATAAGATTAACAAGCCGACTCTTGAAACTGATGTTCTTGAAAAACAAAAACGTAAAGACCGAACCCAGGAATATACAGATGGAATTATCCGTACAGAAGGTTATCACAGCACCTCCCTTTCCCTTGTAAATAAGCGAAAGACAAAGCGTAACTGAGAAAAGCACTCCCAAAGACAATATTGCAAACAGGGACGACTTAGCCTTGCCAAGAGTGATATCATACAAACCTATATATCTGCCAACAACATACATAAGCAGAAGATGCAACACATTCTTTCCACCATTGTACAGTTTCGGCTCCATCAGCAACGTAGGAGCAACGACAAAGAAAACAACGAGAATGAGGAGCAACCTCCGATATTCCGGTCTTTCCAAACTCTGCAGCAGTTTGTTGATATAACCGGAAAGCATGAAAATAATAATATACGATGTGGCAAACCAGTATTTATTTACAAAAACAGCAAAGATAGCATTCACGAGCTCTTTTGCAGAGAAATACTGTTTCATCTGGAATGATATAAGTGTGCCAGCCATGGCATAAACCATGACAGGAGCCATCAACTTTACCATCTTGCGGACAGAGAACTTGATGCCGAAATATCCACTGATAAGCATAAAGATGCTGACCCCCATATTGAACACTGTATTTACAAAACACAGATATACGCGGTCTGCTCCTACAGCCCTTTCCAAATAACTGCCGAATACATGCATTGAGATAATGCCATATATGCACAGTATCCTTAACAATTCAAATGATGATGCTCTGTCTTTCTGTGACATATGATATTGAGAAATTAATTTTGCTGTTTCCTCTGTCTTACCGCCTCATACATCAGTATGGCAGCGCTGACAGACACATTGAGTGAATCAAGCCGTCCAAGCATTGGGATGCGGATATGGGCATCGGCAGCCTTGCGCCACACGTCAGTGAGTCCCGTAGCCTCCGTACCCATGACAATGGCCGTAGGACGCGCCATGTCCTGGTCATAATAAAGGGCCGAGTCCTGCAACTGCGCAGTGAGTATCTGCACACCGTTTTCCTTGAAGAAAGAGATGCAGTCATTCGACGTACATACCACCGTAGGCACGGTGAACACCGCACCGATGCTGCTGCGTATGAGGTTGGGATTATACAGGTCTGTCAACGGGTCGCATACGATGACGGCACTGACACCTGCAGCATCGGCACTGCGCAGCACTGCTCCAAGATTGCCGGGTTTCTCCACACTCTCAAGGACCACATATAGAGGAGATTTTCCCTCATGCAACTCTTTAAGTGATTCAAGCGAGCGATGCCGGGCCTTGACAACGGCAACGATGCCCTCTGTGCTGCCGCGATATGCTATCTTCTCATACACTTTAGGGGACACATTATATATAATAGGTATATTGCCTGTCTGTATGCTCTGCTTGCAAAGCACTTCAATGCCCTGCTCCTCACTGACGGTAAACACACTGTCAACCTCATAGCCTGCATCAAGACAATGCATGAGTTCACGACGGCCCTCAACGACAAACAGTCCCTCCTCACGGCGCACTGCCGACTTCTGCTGCAGTTGCACCAAGTGCTTTATCTTCGGATTCTGTAAACTTGTTATCAATTCTGCGTTCATACGAAAAATGATATTTGCGCTTGCAAAGATACAGTTTTTCTCAAATGTACCCAAAAAAAATACCATAATTTTCAAGTATGTTTGAAAATTTCAGCAGAATCAGGTGTTTTTTCAAATACATTTGAATCTTTTTACGGATTATAAATCCGTTTTTGTTAATTATTCGTAACAAATTAGCAAAATCGAACTATATTTCGTAATTTTGTATCATCTACAGATAGGTTATACTAACTAAGAACTATGAATAAAATAAAATCACGACTTGGAGTATTGGCTGGATTATTCATAATAATTACAACCACATACAATAATGTATCCACAGAAAGCCCCGTGCCACTTGATATGTGTGAGGGACGCTATAAAGCACAACGTCTTCAGGCTACAGGAAATTTCATAACTGCAGCAGGAGGAACAGTTCTACTGTATGCCGCAGGTATTACTGTAACAGGAGGAACCGGGGCCTTCATATATGCAGGTTCATCCACGGCAACAGTCGGTGCATTAATGAAAATGATTGCGGAATGTGGCATAGCAGAGAACAATAAAGAGAAATGCATCAACCAGGCTGAAAGGGAACGAAAAAATCACAAGAAATAACATCTGCATTATGGATAAAAAGGAAATCGTCTATACTTTGGTATATATTTTAATTCTCACTTCCCTGTCAGTATGCCTCTTTTATTTATTATTTACGATGACGGATAACACATTCCGTTTGAATTCAATCCCAACCGACATCTGTATATTGATAGGAGTGGCAGGACTCGTGACATCACTGATTTTTGCAGTATTCAGTTATCTTTACCTAAAACAGGTGACCCGCGACTATAAAGCAATCACATACATTTTCACTGCAATCAATCTGATAACCGTAACATGCTATTTCATCAAGCATTTCATATTATGAGTAACAAAATTTCGGAGAAGCGAACTTCTTTTAGTTAAAAAAACATAAACTTTTTATCTTGCGCATATATTATAGTGTGTATGTCAAGAAAAATTAGTAATTTTGCGGACCGATTATTTTTTGGGTACACTTAGAGCCCAATGGGTGATGTGTGTTAATAGCTGTGCGTTTGGCCGCGCCAGTGGTTAGTGAATCCGCACCCGAAACAAATGTTTTTTAGTAGTAATAAAAATTTTCTAAAAGTCAAGAATGGACACTTTAAGTTACAAGACAATCTCCGCTAACAAGGAGACTGCAAAGAAGGAGTGGGTTGTTATCGACGCAACAGATCAGGTTGTAGGCCGCCTCGCTTCTAAAGTGGCAAAGTTACTTCGCGGTAAGTACAAGCCAAACTTCACACCTCACGTAGATTGTGGTGACAACGTAATTATCATCAATGCCGCTAAGGTTGTATTCACCGGCAAAAAGGAGACCGACAAGGTTTACACACGTTATACTGGTTACCCAGGTGGACAGCGTTTCAACACTCCTGCCGAGCTTCGCACAAAGAAGGACGGTATCGAGAAAATGCTCCGTCACGCTGTCAAGGGCATGTTGCCAAAGGGCATTCTCGGACGCTCTCTGCAGAACAACCTCTTCATCTATGAGGGCACAGAGCACAAGCATGAGGCACAGAAGCCAAAAGCTATCGACATCAATCAGTATAAATAATCTAAGGTATACATACGAAAATGGAAGTAATTAACGCAATCGGTCGCCGTAAGAGCTCTATAGCTCGTGTATACCTCACAGAGGGTACCGGCAAGATAACAATCAACAAGGTAGATCTCACACAGTATTTCCCATCTGCAATCCTGCAGTACGTGGTTAAGCAGCCTCTGAACCTTCTCGAGGTTGCCGAGAAATATGACATCAAAGTAAACCTCAACGGTGGCGGTTTCACAGGTCAGAGCCAGGCTCTGCGCCTCGCTATTGCACGCGCACTCGTAAAGGTTAATGCCGAAGACAAGAAGACTCTCAAGAGCCAGGGCTTCCTCACTCGCGACTCACGTGAGGTAGAGCGTAAGAAGCCAGGTCGTCCAAAGGCACGTCGTCGCTTCCAGTTCTCTAAGCGTTAATATAGGGAACTATTGTTTAGTATCTAAACCATTGGGACTCATCCTGCGCGGTGGCTACCTGACGGTTGTGATTCTAACAAAATCATAAAAAGAAAGTAAACAACATTAAAAAGAAAGAAAAAGACAATGTCAAGAACAAATTTTGATCAGTTACTTCAGGCAGGCTGTCACTTCGGACACCTCAAGCGTAAGTGGAACCCAGCTATGGCTCCTTACATCTTCATGGAGCGCAACGGCATCCACATCATCGATCTCAACAAGACCGTAGCTAAGGTTGACGAGGCTGCAGAGGCTCTCAAGAATATTGCAAAGCAGGGCAAGAAGATTCTGTTCGTCGCTACTAAAAAACAGGCTAAGGACGTGATTGCCGAAAAGGCACAGAGCGTAAACATGCCTTACATCAACGAGCGCTGGGCTGGTGGTATGCTCACCAACTTCCAGACTATCCGTAAGGCTATCAAGAAAATGGCGAACATCGACAAGCTCATGGCTGACGGAACATACAGCAACCTCTCTAAGCGTGAGCTGCTGCAGATTTCTCGCCAGCGTGCAAAGCTCGAGAAGAACCTGGGTTCTATCTCTGATCTGACACGTCTTCCTTCTGCCCTCTTCGTCGTTGACGTAGAGAAGGAGCACATCGCTATCAGCGAGGCTCATCGTCTGGGCATACCTGTATTCGCTATCGTTGACACCAACGCTAACCCTAACACCGTTGATTTCGCTATCCCAGCAAACGACGACGCTAAGGATTCAGTAGAGGTAATCCTCAACGCATGCTGCGAGGCCATCAACGAGGGTCTGCAGGAGCGCAAGGTAGAGAAGGCTGACGAGAAGGCTGCCGCACAGCAGGAAGACAAGCCAAAGGCTAAGGCTGAGACAGAAGAGGCTGCTGAGTAATAAGACAAATCATGAGTTAAGAGTTAAGAATTAAGATTTGGCAAAACATACAAAGTAATTCTGCAATTCAATCTTAATTCTTAATCCTTAACTCTTTGCTTTTTAACTTTTAAAACAATAAAAACACAATGGCTATAACAATGGAAAGCATCAAGACTCTGCGTGCCATGACTGGCGCAGGTCTTGCTGACGTAAAGAAGGCACTGACAGAGGCTGACGGCGATATGGACCGTGCCAAGGAGATACTCCGCGAGCGTGGACAGGCTATCGCAGCTAAGCGCAGCGACCGTGAGACATCAAATGGTTGTGTACTCGTTAAGAGCGAGAACGGTTTCTCTGCAATGATTGCATTGAAGTGTGAGACTGATTTCGTTGCCAACAACGCTGACTACGTTAAGTTGACACAGGATATCCTTGACGCTGCCGTAGCAGCTAAGGCTAAGACTATCGACGAGGTTAACGCACTGACACTTGCTGACGGTCAGACAGTAGCTGCTGCCGTAACAGAGCGTTCTGGTGTTACAGGCGAGAAGATGGAGCTTGACGGTTACCTCTTCCTTGAGGGCGACAATGTTTCTATCTATAACCACATGGGTAAGAACACTCTCTGCACAATGGTACAGACCAACAAGCCAGCTGAGGAGCAGGCACACGCTGTTGCTATGCAGGTAGCAGCCATGAAGCCTGTTGCACTGAGCGAGGCTGACGTTGATCCAAAGATCATCGAGGAGGAGAAGAAGGTTGCTGCTGAGAAGACAAAGCAGGAGCAGCTCCAGAAGGCTATCGACAACAAGCTGAAGAAGGCTGGCATCAACCCAGCACACGTTGACTCTGAGGATCACATGGAGTCTAACATGGCTAAGGGCTGGATCACCGCTGAGGACGTTGCCAAGGCTAAGGAGATCATCGCAAGCACAACTGTTGAGATTCCTGAGCAGATGCTCGCAGGTATCGTAAACGGCCGTGTAAACAAGTTCTACAAGGAGTCTTGTCTGCTCAACCAGGAGTTCATCCAGGACAGCAAGATGGCCGTTAAGGATTACCTGAAGGCTGCCGACAAGGACTTGACAGTGGTTGCTTTCAAGCGTTTCTCACTGCAGGCTGACTAATTAAGTCCGATCTTCCGTTTTCACTAAACGGATATAGAAATAACAATAAAAGGCGTTGAGAATAAAATCTCGACGCCTTTTTGTTGTTTTTATTTTGGCGGTTTGATGGAATTTTCGTAATTTTGCAGAAACAAAAAATTTATCGAATGAAAATATTTGCTGTGGGCATGAATTATGCTCTGCATAATAAAGAAATAACCAATGCGTTATTACAAAAAGGAGTTGGTACATCTGCTGACGACCGCCAACGCGACCCTGTAATATTCACCAAGGCAGACTCATCACTACTGAAGGACGGCAAGCCTTTCTTTGTGCCTGATCATCTGGGCAGGATAGATTATGAAACAGAAGTGGTGGTACGCATCTGCAGGCTTGGCAAGAGCATACCCGAACAGTTTGCTCACCGCTACTACGATACGATGACAGTGGGTATTGACTTCACAGCTCGCGACTTGCAAAAGAAATTGCGGGAAGAAGGCCAACCTTGGGAAATATCCAAAGGATTCGACGGAGCAGCAGTGATTGGAGAATGGATAGAGAAGGAGAAACTGCCAGACATCCAGGCACTGCATTTCTCACTCAATGTCAACAACGAACAACGTCAGGAGGGCTGTACGTCAGACATGCTCTGTACTGTTGACCGACTGATAGCCTACATTTCACAGTTCTTTACCCTAAAGACGGGCGACCTGCTATTCACCGGCACGCCAGTAGGAGTAGGTCCTGTAAATATTGACGACCACCTTGAAGGATTCCTTGAAGAACGCAAGGTGCTCGATTTCTGGTGCAAATAACTTACATTCAAAACTACTATGAAACAATATGGTCATTTCGATGACGAAAAACGAGAGTACGTCATCACTACACCCGACACACCATTTCCATGGATAAACTATCTTGGAAATGAAGATTTCTTTTCACTCATCAGCAACACAGCTGGTGGATATGCTTTCTATCGCGATGCGAAATTCCGTCGCATCACGCGCTACCGCTACAATGGAGTTCCCATGGACAGCGGCGGCAGATATTTCTATATCAGAGAAGAAAACGACAACAATAACAGCATAGTGTGGTCTCCCGGCTGGAAACCCTGCAAAACGCCACTCGACAAATACGAATGTCGTCACGGAATGGGTTATACACGTATCATAGGAGAGAAAAATGGCATTGAAGCCTCAGCACTATTCTTCGTACCACTCAAGACACACGCAGAGGTTCAGCGACTGACACTGCGCAACTTAACCCAAAAAGCCAAGACTCTCAAACTCTTCTCGTTTACAGAATGGTGTCTTTGGAATGCCGTTACCGACATGGAGAACTTCCAGCGCAACTGGTCAACGGGAGAAGTAGAAATCGACGGATCCGTAATATATCATAAAACAGAATACAAGGAGCGTCGCAACCATTATGCCTATTATTCAGTAAACACAAAAGTTCATGGATTCGATACCGACCGTGAGCAGTTCATCGGACTATACAATGGTTTCGACACACCACAATGTGTGTCAGAGGGCAAACCACGCAACTCCATAGCACATGGATGGAGTCCTGTAGCGTCACACTACATAGAGTTGACACTACAGCCAGGTGAACAGCGCGATTTCATCTTCCTATTAGGATATGTAGAGAACAGCCAGGAGGAGAAATTTTCTGCAGAAGACATAGAACGCAAACGCAACGGCGAGTTATTAACATCGCAAGCATCAGACGTCACACTCGTAAACAAACGGAAGGCTCAAGAAACCATCCAGCGTTTCAATACAGTAGAAGCAGTGGATAAAGCCTTCGACGAACTACACACATACTGGAACAATCTGCTTGACAAATTCTCGCTCAAGAGCAGCGACGACAGACTGAACCGCATGGTTAACATCTGGAACCAATACCAATGTATGATCACCTTCAACTTCTCACGCTCCGCAAGTTTCTTTGAGAGCGGTGTGGGAAGAGGCATGGGATTCCGCGACTCCAACCAAGACCTTGTCGGATTCGTACACCAAGTTCCAGAACGCGCCCGTCAACGCATCATCGACATTGCCTCAACGCAATTCCCTGACGGAGGATGCTACCACCAATACCAGCCACTTACCAAGCATGGAAACAATGACATTGGCGGTGGATTCAACGACGACCCCATGTGGCTGATTTTCGGTACCGTGGCATACATAAAGGAAACAGGTGATTTCTCAATACTTGACGAACTCGTACCATGGGACAATCAACCTGGCACTGAGGTATCACTGTTTGAGCACCTGCGCATTTCATTTGAGCACGTTACCAACAACCTCGGTCCACATGGCCTGCCACTCATCGGACGCGCAGACTGGAACGACTGTCTAAACCTGAACTGTTTCTCATGGAATCCTGATGAATCATTCCAGACCACAGAGAACAAGACAGAAGGATCAAAAGCCGAATCTCTGATGATTGCAGGTCTGTTCGTATTCTGCGGACGTCAATTTGTGGAACTATGCAACAGGATTGAAGAATCAGAAACTGGGAAAGGCAAATACTTCAACAGTACATCTCTCAATTCCTTCAATACATCCCTGGAACAGATGGAACAGTCTGTAAAGCAATACGGTTGGGACGGAGAATGGTATCTGCGAGCCTATGACTACTACGGCAACAAGATTGGTTCAAAAGAAAACGAAGAAGGCAAGCTGTTCATCGAAAGTCAGGGATTCTGTACTATGGCAGGCATAGGCCGCAAGGAAGGAATGGTTGACATGGCGCTCGACTCATGCAAGCGTTATCTCGACACGCCACACGGCATGGTACTCAACTGGCCTGCATACACCACATACCATGTAGAGATGGGCGAGATAAGTTCATACCCTGCTGGCTATAAGGAGAATGCCGGCATCTTCTGCCACAACAATCCCTGGGTGATTATCGGCGAAGCACTGGCAGGCCGTGGCAACGATGCGTGGGAGCACTACACCAAGATATGTCCGGCATGGACCGAAGACCAGCAGTTGCATAAAGTGGAGCCATACGTATATTGTCAGATGGTAGCAGGCAGAGATGCCGCAAAACCAGGTGAAGGCAAGAACTCATGGCTTACCGGTACCGCTGCATGGAACTGGTATGCCATAACACAGTTCATTCTTGGCATACAGCCTGACTATGATGGTCTGGTGATACGTCCATGCCTGTCTGAATCTATCACGTCATACACCATACATCGCAGTTTCCGTGAAGCGGAATACACCATAAATGTGCTCAACCCAGACCATCTGCAGAGTGGCACAGTATGTCTCAGCGTTGATGGTGTAGCCATTGACGGTGACAAGGTAATATACAAACCCGGCAAGCATATCGTAGAAGCCGTTATAAAAGCAAAAAAATAATATCTATATAACCTGAAAAGAAATGGCACAATTAAAAGAAAAAATTGCCTACGCATTGGGCGATGCCGCCTCTGGTGGCATAACGTGGAAAATAATGTCCATAGCCTTTCCACTGTTTTTCACCAACGTCTTCGGACTTTCATTTGCTGATGCAGCAGCCTTGATGCTCATAGCACGAATGTTTGATGTAGTGACAGACCCGCTGATGGGTTCACTTGCCGACCGCACACGTTCCCGCTGGGGCACATACCGTCCCTGGCTTATCTTCGGTGCAATACCTTTTGGCATCATCTTCGCACTGTTGCTATACACACCAGACTTCGGTCCCACGGGCAAACGCATATACGCCTACTCTCTGTATCTGCTGATGATGGCTGTATATACCATGGTCAACGTACCGTATGGTTCGCTGCTCGGTGTCATGACAGAAGACGATGACGAGAAGAACCAGTTCTCTGCCTACCGTATGGTTGGAGCCTATTTCATGGGATTCGTGACACTCATATCGTTTCCCTATGTACAGAAGATGGTGGGAGGAACAGACGCACACCAATACGCTGTGGTGGGAGCGGTATTCGGCATAATAGCCGCTGCCATGACACTCACCTGTGGACTGCTTACACGTGAACGTCTTAAGCCCATACGTGCCGAGAAATTCTCTTTCCGACAGTTTGCAGACCTTTTCAAGAACCGTCCCTGGGTGATGCTTACCCTTATAGGCATCTGCACCAATTTCTTCAACGGTTTCCGTTATGCAGTAGCCGGCTATATGCTTGCTTACTGTCTGGGCGGCGACATCACCGTTGGCGCACTCATCATCAACTATACAGTATTCATGGCATTCGGTGAGGTAACATGTATGATTTTCGGAGCACTGTCTCCTGCCTTCACGCGCCGCATAGGTTCAAAGCGCATGGCATTCGTTTGGGCATCAGTGATATGCCTTGTCACCTCCGTGGCATTCTTCTTCATCCCGATGGATGCATCATACATTTGGCTGATGATTTTTGTCGTAGTACTCACATCGGCTGGCGTAGGCCTATACTCACCACTGCTCTGGTCCATGTACGCTGACGTAGCAGACTATGCCACAGAGAAGAACGGTACGTCATCAACCGGACTCATCTTCTCATCCGGCACCATGGCACAAAAGTTCGGTGGCGCTGTCAGTGGTTCTCTCATAGCTCTGTTGCTCGGCATAGCAGGCGCAAGAATGATGTCTGACGATTTCGGCAATGCAGTAATCGACCCATCAAGCATCACCCCACAGGTGCTGACGATGGTATGGAGCCTTTTCTCACTCTTCCCAGCCTTCATTGCGCTTGTCATGACACTGTTAGCATGGAAATTCCCTTTGAAAAAGTAAATAACATTTGCTCATGTCAGAAAATCTTTGTACCTTTGCATACTGTAATTTTACCATAAAGAAATGAAACAACATAAACTGAACGTGGTGCTTTGTGGCACAGGTACCGTAGGCGGCACCTTGCTCACACAGATAGCACAGCAGCAAAAGGTACTCAAACAAGACCGTGGTCTCGACCTGCGCATCGTAGGCATCGTGGACATCTTCAACATCATGATCAATCCTGACGGCATCTGCCTCGAAGGATTCAATATGGAGCAGTTCCGAGAGGATTTCAAGAAATGTCCGAAATCTAGTCTCGAGACAATACATGATGAGGTTCTGAAACTGAACCTCACCGATATGGTATTTGTTGACTGCACAGCCAGTTATGACATTGCCGACCTGTATTATGATTTCCTGTCCAAGGGCATTTCCATCGTATGTGCGAACAAGGTGGCAGCATCGGGCGACATTGAGCATTACAAGAAACTGAAGCGCACTGCACTTGAAAACGATGCCAAATACAATTTTGAAACCAACGTAGGCGCTGGTCTCCCACTTATACACACCATCGATGACCTTGTGAAGTCTGGAGACAGAATAACAAAAATCGAGGCTGTGTTGTCTGGCACACTGAATTTCATCTTCGACACCATCAGTGCCAATGTCTCTTTCTCTGAGGCTGTGCAGCGTGCCAAGGAGGAGCGTTTCTCCGAACCAGACCCACGCATTGACCTGTCTGGCATTGACGTAATAAGGAAACTCGTCATCCTGGCCCGTGAGTCAGGTTATTCCGTAAGTCAGGAAGACGTAGAGAAACACCTCTTCGTTCCACAAGAGTATTTTGACGGAACACTGGATGATTTCTGGAAGAACCTGCCAAACCTCAACGGTCAAATAGAAGAAATACGCTCTACCGCTGAAAAGGCTGGCCAACACTTGCGTTTCGTTGCAAAGCTTGATGCTACAGATGCCAAAGCGCCCAAGGCCAGCGTGTCTTTGGAGAGAATAGACATACAGCATCCATTCTACAACCTTGAGGGTTCCAACAACATCATCATGCTCCACACCGAGCGTTACGCCCCCCACCCTATGATAATACAGGGGTATGGCGCTGGTGCCGGTGTTACCGCCGCAGGCGTGTTTGCTGATATCCTCGACATCGTGAATGTATAGTTCCATTTGGAATTAAAGGGGAGTAAGAAGGGAGTTAAGGGGAGTTAAAGGACAAATGTATCTGACTGAATATATCAGTTAATAGTAATGTCCTTTAACTCCCCTTAACTCCCTTCTTACTTCCCTTAACTACTTTCTAAAACTCCCCCTCACAACTATATTTGAACGAGAACTCAGTTCGACCCTATATACAACAGGAGCATTGACAGCAGGACGAGCATGAGGTCGAAAGCCTTTGCCTTGAGGTTCTTCTCATGAAAAATCATGGCACCGCACAGGAAACTTACTATCACGCTGCCGCGTCTTACCATGCTGACAACGCTGATCATTGCACCGTCGAGGCCGAGGGCATAGAAATATACGAAGTCTGCCATCGACAGGAAGATGCTTATCAACGGTATAGACCAATGCCAGTGGAATGGCGTGGTCTTTTTTCTTGTTGGCCACCACAGCAACACCAGCATGGCTGCCATCATGAAGAACTGGTAGATGTTGTACCATCCCTGCACCGCCATCTTGTTCAGGCCCACACCGCCGTTTGCCGGCGATGCCATAAGGTATTTGTCATAAAGACCTGATATAGCACCAAGCACATTGGCGAGGAATACGAAATATATCCACTTGTCCCTAAACCAGTTGATGCCTTCCTTCTTGCTGGTATGCTTCAGCAGTTCGATGCCGATGAGGGCCACGAGCACACCAAGCCACTGCCACAGGTTCAGTCGTTCTGCGAATATCAGCATCGCTCCCACCAGCACCATCACCGGGCGCGTGGCGTTGATAGGACCCACGATGGTCAGCGGCAGGTGCTTCAGTCCGAAGTATGCCAGCAGCCACGATGCCAATACTATGCACGACTTTATAATAATGTACTTATGTCCTTCCCATCCGTATTCCTGACAGAAGAACATAGACCCCTGGTCTATCTGCCCCTTGTGCGACAGCCATATAAAGGGCAGGAATATCAGACTTGAGAACAATGTATTAAGGAGAAGCACCGGTATAACGGCGTTCTCCTTAAGCGACTGTTTCTTGAATACGTCATAGAATCCCAGCAACGCTGCTGAGAGAAATGCGAGTAATATCCAGAGCATGTTAAAATTGCCTCAACTATATCAATTCTTATATTTCTCTGCCTGTGCAGCTATGAGTTCCTTGTCGTCGAAATAGTTAATCTGCATGGCCTGCTTCACCTCGTTCAGTGTCTGTATGCCGCGCTCACGTGCAGCCTCCGTGCCCTTGCGCAGTATCTCATACACCTCTGGGATGCGCTGCTCCCAGTATGCGCGGCGCTCGCGGATTGGTTCAAAACGAGAGTTCAGCACGTTGTAGAGGAACTTCTTGCACGTTCCGTCACCCAGTCCACCGCGTGTGTAGTGGGCCTTCATCTCGTCAAGGTTCTTGTATTCCGGCAGGAACTCGGCAAAGTCCTTGTCCTCGCAGAAAGCGTCAAGGTATGTGAATACCGTGTTGCCCTCCAGGTGTCCTGGGTCTTCTATCTGCAGGTGCTGTGGGTCGGTAAACATTGAGTTCACCTTCTTCTTCAGTTCCTTGGCAGTATCAGAGAGGTAGATGCAGTTGCCGAGCGACTTCGACATCTTCGCCTTGCCGTCAGTGCCAGGCAGACGCATGCATGCCTGATTGTCTGGCAGCAGTATCTTTGGCTCTATCAGCACGTCGCCGCCGTATATGTGGTTGAATCGGCGTACTATCTCGTTTGTCAACTCCAGCATTGGCTTCTGGTCCTCGCCCACAGGTACTGTGGTGGCCTTGAACAAGGTGATGTCTGCCGCCTGCGAGATTGGGTAGCAGAAGAAGCCCGTAGGCGTACCACCCTCAAACTTACGCATCTCCAGCTCTGTCTTTACGGTCGGATTGCGCTGCAGGCGCTGCACGCTGACGAGGTTCATGTAATAGAACGACAGTTCTGTCAGCTCAGGCACAGCCGACTGTATGAAGATATTGGTCTTCTCTGGGTCAAGACCCACAGAGAGATAGTCGAGTGCCACCTCAATGATGTTCTGGCGCACCTTCTCCGGGTTGTCGAAGTTGTCAGTCAGAGCCTGAGCGTCGGCTATCATGACGAATATCTTGTCGAACTCACCAGAGTTCTGCAGTTCCACGCGACGTCGCAATGAACCCACGTAGTGTCCTATGTGCAGGCGACCCGTAGGGCGGTCACCAGTAAGAATTACTTTCTCCATTTCCTTTATATATGTTCGTGTTTATTTCTTTTGAACTGCAATGCATCGCACGAAACAAATAGTGCGTGTCAATCGTAGATTGGCGCACGGCCGCTTCTGCGAATCTGCGAGTGACAATGCATCGCACGAAGCAAATAGTGCGTGTCAATCGAAGATTGGCGCACGACCGCTTCTGCGAATTTGCGAGTGACAATGTATCGCACGAAGCAAATAGTGCGTGTCAATCGAAGATTGGCGCACGACCGCTTCTGCGAATTTGCGAGTGACAATGTATCGCACGAAGCAAATAGTGCGTGT
>JAEEHW010000098.1 GCA_016281055.1 Prevotella sp. | reverse complement strand
GAGTGTGTTCCATCCTGCAAAATGAGCTATTGAGCATTTTTGAACGTCAATTTTGGTGCTGAAACGTTTGAATCGCTCAAAATACCTGTATTCATCAGCCTTTGAAGACTATTCCATCCTGCAAAATGAGCTATAGGTCTTTAACTCCCCATAATTATATAGTATTAGCGTTTTGGCTTGTGAACCGACGTATTGGTTGCACCATAATTGTTGACGGTCAGCAGTATGTGGAAATACTCGTCATAGCTGTCATCGGGTGATCCTACGCTGACCACGAACTTCAGCACATTGCCTGACACCTCCTCGAAATTCATTCCTAACAGCACACCACTTTCCTTGAACTGCGCCGGCAGAATATTCATGAAATTCTGCTTGGTGAAACGCTTGTCAAAGAAAGTGCTGCCGTCAGCACGCTTCACCGTAAGGTGGATGGCATTGTCGAAATATTCAAAATCGTGATTCTTCACTTTTGATAAACTCTCGTCTGCCGTACGCACCGTACTGTAGGCATATTTTCCTCCGCCTATCCATGACACCTCGCCATTTATGGTTTCGTCTGTCATACGCTGCGTTTCAGTGTGTGGCTTGTCCATCACCTTGTCAACAACGATTTCCTCCGGCTGTTCCTTCTTTTCCTTGCATGAAACAAGAGACAGCACCCCCATAAACAGCAAGAAGCAAAGTTGTGCTTTGCTTCTTACCTTATTATATAGTGTTTGTTTTGTCATTTCTTACTTTGTCAAACGCTCTATGTATTTGTCGATATCCTGTGAAACTACGCTGTTAACATACTTCTCTTTGATGTTCTTGTATATTGCGAGAGCCTCATCATTCTTTTTCTGACTCTCGAGCAGGCGTGCAGCCTGAACGAGGTATGTTGGTGACAAGCTGTTATTCACACCGTCAGCAGCACGCGAATCAGCCATGTCGGCAGCTTTCTTCAACTTGCTGATAGCCTCATCCACCTTGCCAGTGTTTGCATATGCATTGCCGAGTGCAGCAACCATTGCCGGGCTTATCACTGCATCACCCTTCGGTGAGAAGTCCTCAAGATACTTCACAGCCTCCTGCCATTTGCCCTGCTGAGCATAGCACAAGCCAGCGTATCCTCTTGCAAGGTTAGCAGCATCGGTGCCACCATAGTTCTCAGAGATAGCGAGGAAACCCTCGTAAGTCTTATCGCCGTTGAGTGCCTTCTGGAAATCCTGCTGTGCGAAAGCATCCTGTGCCTTAGCCATTGCTGTTGCAGCCTTATCCTCACGCGGACCAGCGATGAATGATTTATAGCAGATGAAACCTGCGATGATTACTATCACAGCAGCCACTGCAATGAGTATCTGCTTACGATACTTCAGGAAGAACTCCTCCTGATTGTTCAGGCTCTGCTCCACTGCAGCAGCCTCATTTACATTTTTCTGTGCCATTATTATTTTTTAGTTTTCGTTATCTTATACCCTGCTTTGTCATGAATCCACGCAAAGCAAATGCAAAGTTAGCAATTTTATTTGAAATAACGAAATATATTCACATTTTTTTTGTTTATAGTTCTTCTAACATCAATGTCAGTTGGCATTCTCTGATATATACATCAGTCGGACGAGACGTATATCATCGTCGGAGTAATCTCCGTCAAACTCTTCGTAGGCATCGTTGAGCGAATCGGTCTCTGCATCCTCAAAATATCCATAGATGTCATCGAGTTGTTCCTCATCCATGGTGCTCTCCACATAGTAGCGTATGTCAAGGCGCGTACCACTATAGACGATGGCTTCCAGTTCATCAAGGAGCCCGGGGAACTTGATGTGCAATGACTCTGCAATCTCGTTGAGCGGCATCTTGCGGTCTATACAGTTTATGATTTTCACCTTGCCAGCCGACTTGTTTGCCACGTTCCTCACACGGATGTCTTCAGGACGTATTATGTCGTTTTCCTCACAATACAGCTTTATCTGGTCAAGGAAAGGCTGGCCGAATCGTTTTGCCTTGCCCTGCCCCACTCCCTGTATGGTCTGTAGCTCCTCCATGGTTGTGGGATACATGGTTGCCATCTGTTCGAGAGATGTCTCCATGAATACGATATACGGCTGCACTCCGCGCTTGCGGGCCTCAGTGCGGCGCAAATCCTTGAGGATGGAGAAAAGCTGTTCATCAAGAGCGCCACTGACTGTACTTGGCTCAACGCTTTCTTCTGTAAACTGATTGTCCTCCGTGACATAGAAAGCATTGGGCTTCTCCTCGCCACGAAATTCCTTCAGCTTGCGTTTGCCAGCGGCAGTGAGTTTGAGATTGCCATAGGACTCTATGTCCTTGACGATGTAGCCGTCAACAATTGCCTGGCGTATTATCGGCATCCACAGTTTGTCGGGCATACCTTCTCCGATGCCGAATTCTGGGTTTTCGTGATGTTTGTGCGATTCTATCTCATCCGTAGGACGCCCCTTTATGAAGTCTATCACGTATGCAGAGTGATAGTTTTCCTTGAGCGTCGCCACGGCGGTGAGCAGGGCACGCAGTCCTTCGGTTGCCTCTATTCTCTGTTTTGGATGCAGGCAGTTGTCACAGTTGCCGCAGTTGTCTTGAGGATAATCCTCGCCGAAATATTTCAACAGAAGCTTGCGACGGCATATCGATGACTCTGCGTATGCCTTTGTCTCCTGCAACAGCAGCCGTCCCACCTCCTGTTCCGATGGTTGCTTAGTGTCTATCAGCTTCTCAAGTTTCTGCAAATCCTTGGTACTGTAGAAGGCTATGCACTGACCATCGCCGCCGTCACGGCCGGCACGGCCTGTTTCCTGGTAATAACCTTCGAGTGACTTCGGTATGTCATAATGTATGACGAAGCGCACGTCGGGTTTGTCAATACCCATGCCGAAGGCTATGGTGGCGCAGATGATGTCAAGACGCTCCATCAGGAAATCATCCTGGGTGGCATTGCGGACAGACGGTTCCAGTCCTGCATGATACGGTGCGGCCTTGATGTCGTTGGTGCGCAACACCTCTGCAAGATCTTCCACTTGCTTACGTGAGAGGCAGTATATGATACCGCTCTGTCCATTGTGTTGCTTTATGTATTTTATTATCTGCTTGTCAACGTCTGGTGTCTTTGCACGCACTTCATAATACAGGTTCGGACGGTTGAACGAACTCATGAATTCCCTGGAATCTTGTATGCCGAGGTTTTTCTTTATGTCTGTACGCACCTTCTCGGTGGCTGTAGCCGTCAGCGCAATGATTGGCGCACGACCGATATTGTCAACTATGGGACGTATGCGGCGGTATTCCGGACGGAAGTCATGTCCCCATTCCGATATACAGTGTGCCTCGTCAATAGCGTAGAAAGACACCTTGACACTGCGCAGGAAGTTCATATTCTCTTCCTTCGTCAGCGACTCCGGAGCGATATACAACAGTTTCGTCACGCCATCCCTGACATTTGCCTTCACCTGGTCGATGGCTGTCTTGCTCATCGACGAGTTCAGACAGTGCGCCACGCCGTCACGCTCACTGATTCCGTTGATTACATCAACCTGGTTTTTCATCAGTGCTATGAGTGGCGATATGACTATGGCTGTTCCCTCCATCAACAGCGACGGAAGTTGGTAGCACAAGGACTTGCCGCCTCCCGTAGGCATAAGCACAAAGCAGTCATTACCATCAAGCAGATGCCTGATGATTTCCTCCTGCTGACCCTTGAACGAGTCGAAGCCGAAGTAGTGCTTTAGCTGTTGATTAAGTGCGTAGCTCATATTTCACAGTTCACAATTCATAATGCATTATTCATGACTGATATTGCACAACATGACCATCACGCATCATACATCATGAATTATCAGAATTTGCTTTCCAGTTGTTTTTCTGCATACTCTTTCGTTACCTCGAACTTGGTGATGTTCTGCGACGGTGCCTCATACATGGCGTCGGTCATCACTGTTTCCACGATGGAACGCAGTCCACGTGCGCCAAGCTTGTACTCCACTGCCTTGTCAACGATGAAGTCGAGTGCCTCGGTGGTGAACGTGAGTTCTATCTTGTCCATCTTGAACAGCTTAATATACTGACGTACGATGGAGTTCTTCGGCTCCACGAGTATGCGGCGCAGTGCATCCTTGTCAAGTGGATTGAGGTGTGTGAGCACTGGCAGACGACCGATTATCTCTGGTATCAGTCCGAACGACTTGAGGTCTTGCGGTGCAACATACTGCATCATGTCGTTCTTGTCTATGCGCTTCACGTTCTGCACGCTGTTGTAGCCTATGGTGTGTGCATTCATGCGCTGTGCTATCTTGCGCTCGATGCCGTCAAAGGCTCCACCGCAGATGAACAGGATATTCCTTGTGTCAAGGTGTATGTAGTCCTGGTCAGGATGCTTACGACCACCCTTCGGCGGCACGTTGACGATGGTTCCTTCGAGGAGTTTCAGCAGTCCCTGCTGCACACCTTCGCCGCTTACGTCGCGTGTGATGCTCGGATTGTCGCTCTTGCGTGCTATCTTGTCAATCTCGTCGATGAAGACGATGCCGCGTTCAGCCGCCTTCTGGTTGTAGTCGGCTACCTGCAGCAGGCGTGTCAGGATGCTCTCCACGTCCTCACCCACATAACCTGCTTCGGTGAACACCGTAGCGTCAACGATGGTGAACGGCACGTTGAGCAGTTTGGCAATGGTACGTGCCAGCAATGTCTTGCCGGTACCTGTGGAGCCAACCATGATGATGTTGCTCTTTTCTATCTCCACACCATCCTGTTCCTCAGGCTGTGCCAGACGTTTGTAATGGTTATAGACCGCTACAGAGAGATATCTCTTTGCATCATCCTGTCCGATGATGTATTCATCAAGATACGCTTTTATCTCCTGCGGCTTGGGTACATTGCCCATTGACACCGCATCCACATCACCTGACTGTCTGGCAACCTCTGCGAGTTCATTGGATGTCATCCCTTCGGTTCCCAATCCGGCAATGCTGTTCGTTATCTCGTATGCCTGCTTTGCACAGTCGTCACAGATGAAGCCGTGCATACCCGTGATGAGCATGTTTACGTCGCGTTCACTGCGTCCACAAAAACTGCAACAGTTTTCTTTTCTTTTTACCACCTTATTATATTTACTATTTAGCTATTTACTAATTACTATTTATTTACTATTTTTCTTTATTTACTATTTTTCCTTGCTACAGCAATTCTCCTTATTTACTATTCTCATTTGCCTTGATTTTTGCCTTCATTGTAATTTGTCATAAATAGTAAATTCCAATCCGAATAGTAAATGAATAGTAACTAGTAAATAAGTAACTAGTAAATAAAAGTTTATTTTTTCTTCACCAGCACCTGGTCTATCATGCCATACTCCTTGGCCTCCTCTGCGGTCATCCAGTAGTTGCGATCAGAGTCCTGCCATACCTTCTCGAATGGAGTGTGCGAATGGTTGCTGATTATGGTGTAGAGTTCTTTCTTGAACTTCTGTATTTCCTTTGCCTCAATCTCAATGTCTGATGCCTGACCCTGCACGCCACCGAGCGGCTGGTGTATCATCACGCGGCTGTGCGGCAATGCCTGGCGCTTGCCTTCCTGACCAGCCACAAGCAGGACGGCACCCATTGATGCTGCCATGCCGGTGCAGATGGTTGCCACGTCGCTCGAGATGAACTGCATGGTGTCATATATGCCCAGTCCAGCGGTGACACTGCCACCGGGGCTGTTGATGTAGATTGAGATATCCTTGTCTGGCTCCGTAGAGTCGAGATACAGCAACTGCGCCTGTATCGTGTTGGAGGTATAGTCGTTGATTTCTGTTCCGAGGAAGATGATACGCTCCATCATCAGACGTGAGAACACGTCCATCTGCGTTACGTTCAACTGACGCTCCTCCAGGATGTAAGGGTTGAGATACTGGTTCTGCGCCTTCATCACGTCGTCTATCACCATGCCACTCATGCCCATGCGGCTTGTGGCAAACTTACGGAAATCGCTTGTAATATTCATCTGTCTTTATTGTAATAATGTATATAAACAAAGTATGAGAACATTGCACACGGCAACATTCTCATACAAAGTTACGAAAAAAGTTTTTAATTCACAAACTTTTTCTTCTGTTTTTTTCTGTCAGTTCTAAAAAACTGATGATTATTTGTCAGCCACAATCTTCGTTACTGTCTTGTTGCTGCCGGTTACGACTTCAACGAGATATACGCCTTTTGCAGGTACTTCAAAGTACACTGTGCCCTGACTTGCTTTCACTGATGCGAGGTGTGCACCGCCTACACTGTAGAGGTTGCATACAGAAACGTCAGCAATGCCAGACACTCTTACTGTACCGTTCTGACTGCTTATAGAGAGGTCGTCCTCTGCTGCAACCTGGCTTACTTCTGTCGTCGTACCATTTCGCTCTACGACGTTGGCGGTTGCATCTGCTCCTGTGTAGTTGACAGCAGCGTCGCCAGTCTTTCCTGCACCAAACAATGCATTGTCTGTTACCTTATTGCCCACTTTGCTACCCATATAAACAGCATATTCTTCTGATGATGTAATGGTATTGTCCTTGACAGTGTTGCTGTCTGAGTTCAATGTCAGCTTACCGTTTATAATGTTGTCGGTCAGCTGCGCATTCTTGCCGCTTACTGTAACATCTGCATTAAAGGTGTTGCCTGTGGCTATTGTTCCCTCTGGCAATGTCATTGCTGAGTTGACAGTATTCCCCTCAACCGTACAGTATGTACCCACAGTCATCGTTCCTCCACCGGTTATAACGTTATTCCTATATATATTCTTTGTGGCAACTGCACCATACTGGTTTGTAATCGCACTTCCTTTCATATTGATAGTGTTGCCTTCTATCAGGTTGCCCTCACCGCATACGGTGATGCCATACATGAATCCTGAACTGCCCGTTTCACTGTCAATTACATTGTTTGTATAGGTTATGTGGCTTGGATTTTCTCCCGAGCCTACAAACTGATTTGCAGACATTATGTTGCCGGAACTGCCTGTAATCTTGAATGTGTTGTTGTCAAAGACTGCTTTCTTACCTCCTTTACCTACTACAAGAATGCTTGAACCCGTGCCGCCGTTCTCGAAGTATGAGTTCTTGACGACTACGCTGTCTGCGCCCGTGTGTATGGCAAGGAAACCTGTGCCAGAACCAACGCCACCCATATTGCTTACCATCTTGATGTCATCAATGGTTACATTTGAGGCTCCAGTAACAAACAGGTCGCAGTTAAGAAACTCAAGTCCTGTGATATTTGTTGAGTCAGCACCTGCAACAACATTAAACTTAAGCCATTTCCTTTCTTCCTTCGTAGAGTTACTGTCGAAGAAGGCATCATGTGTTGAAGAAATGACATCCACCTTCTTGTTGATGAAAAGTGAATACTTGTCACCTTGGAATGTTCCCTGAAAGTCAAGCGTTGACCCTGCCGGAACACTTTCCTTCAGATAGCCGTCCTCGCCAAAGTAGGTACTGAAATTCTCATTGTTGATTACGAAAACCTCTGCATTTGCCTCGAAGCCGCAAAACAGACATGCGCTCAGCACAATAAAAAAATAAGTAATGTTTCTTTTCATATCGTTTGTTTAAAATCTTTAATTATATGCAAGTTTATGGGAGGACCGGACGGATGGATAGCCCTTTATGACAAGCAGAATTAGAGTCAAACCTGTGCAATCCGTTGTCTAAACTACGAATTAAACGAATTTTACGAATTATTCTATGCAGTACTCCGCATGGCAATTCGTGTAATTAGTGAAATTCGTTGTCTAAACTACGAATTAAACGAATTTTACGAATTATTCTATGCAGTACTCCGCATGGCAATCCGTCAAATCTGTGTAATCCGTTGTCTGTTCAAGTAGTCTTGACAAATATGTCAACATTATTCACTCATAGCGAAGCGAAGCACCTACGGGAGAACCGGACGGACAGAGAACCCATTACTGTTACGGTAGTAGGTGATGACATACGCAAAGTTCGAACCGAATTTTACGCTCCATGCGCTTTTCTGATTGACGCCATTGACAAGCGAAGCCGACCAGTAGTAGCCGTTCGAGCTAGCGCCACTGAGGTACGTATCGTAGCGAAAACCTGTAACGGGAAGGAAAATAGAGTTGTTCGTGTAGTTTTCTATTTTGCTCGTCACCAAGTAACCCAATACATTATCCTGTGATGTCCACTCCCATTTGCAGTTTTCGGTATTAAGCAGTTCTTCCATTTCTGCTTTGGTCGGCATACGCCATGCGCTGCCCCAGTTGGCCGTGGCTGCATCGTCGGTGGCGTCAAGCACAGTTTTGCCATCGGTGGCGTTGTATTTGGTGAATGTTGAGCCTGTTTCCGGGGCGTATTCGTATGTTGACCAACTGTAATCATCCTTCGGCTGAGTCTCGCCCCATGCGAAGTGGTTACCTTTGTCCTCTGGTTTTGTTGCACCAACATTGCAAGTTGCCCACTTCACACTCAGTCCGAGGTCAACGTATGTCGGAGTAAAGGTTGTCCAGCCGTTTGTTGCGCTCGCCGTGCCCATGTTCACTACATTATGGCGAGAGAACACACTGGTGTTGCCATTGTATGTACGGTATATTTCCGACATCTGACTGTCTGCATCGCCAAAGGTGATACATTCCATGGTAAAGCCATGCTCAAGCGTACCTGGCAATATGGCGATAAGATATGTGCCTGCGGCTATCTTCGTACCCTCAATTGCAGGTACGAGGCTGACGGTGGTTGACGCATCTGCGGTCGGTGTAACTGTAGATATGCCGTTCTCATCAAGAGTTACGGTGAAGCCTCCAGCGATGCCCTCGCCGCCGTTAGCGGTGAATGTTATCTTGTCGTACTCCTCTGTAGTGGTTACCTTGACGAAGGCGCAGACGTGCTTGAACTCACCGAGGGTGAGGTCTTCTGTCGTGCTGGTTATCTTGTCCGCATTGTCATTACGTGCAGTCATAATGGCTGCCCGTGGGTCGAAACTACCAGAAGTGGCAACCTGCTCTATAGGAAGCGACAGTCCGCTGATGCCATAGTCTGAGTCGATTGTCGCACTTTCCATGGCAGGATATACTGCGCAGTAACTCTTGGGATCAAGGGTCTGGATGGTGCCCACAAACTCGCCGACAGTTGCCCCTGCACCTGTTGCAAGTTCAAACATACAGTTGTTGTTGCCACCGTCGAACACGCTGATGGCGTCGCCAGTCTGCCATACTACGTTGGAGCCGTCAACAGCTGTGCGTGTGGCGCTGCCTTCCTGACTGGCAGTGAAGGTTACTTTATACTCACCCTTGACAGGTGCCTGGGCCAGTTCTATGTCGTTGCCGCAAGAGGCAAGCGTGAGCATGGCGCACACTGCTGCCATGCTACTATATGACTTGAATTTTTTCATGGTGCTTTTACAAATTAATTATTCTTTCTTTTAACTACGAATTCTTTATTTTAACTACGAATTAAACGAATTTGACTTCGTCGAGCTAAACCTTCACGGATTTTTCCTTTACAATCCTTTACAATCTGTGTGGGAATGACTACGAACTATACGAATTATTCTATGCAGTACTCCGCATGGTAATACGTGAAATTCGTGAAATTCGTTGTCTAAACTACGAATTATACGAATTATACGAATTTATATGTGCTGTACTCCGCATGGCAATCCGTCAAATCTGTGCAATCCGTTGTCTAAACTACGAATTATACGAATTATACGAATTTATATGTGCTGTACTCCGCATGGTAATACGTCAAATCTGTACAATCCGTTGTCTAAACTACGAATTATACGAATTATACGAATTTATATGTGCTGTACTCCGCATGGTAATACGTGAAATTCGTGAAATTCGTTGTCCAAAAAATTTCGTTGTCTAAAAATTGTTTCTTTATCCACCGAGGTTTCCACTGGTCCAGTCGAAATTGCCTGGGTTGAGCGGTTCGGTTGAGAACTGGTTAGTACCGTCGGGATTGTTTGGGTCAAGAGAACTCTCTGAGCCACTCGTTGCAAGGATGTTCTGTGCCTCGAAGGCGGTTAGTCTCACCTCTGGGCGGATAAAAGTCTTTTTCTTCATTTTATTAATTGTTGTTATGTGTCTTTTATTAATATTTGGGGGTGTCTTTAATTCTTCAATTCTTCAAGCGAAGCGTACATTGCATAATTCACAATTACTATCCGGATGGGATTTTTCACTATTCACTTTTCACTATTCACTCTGAGCATAGCGAAGTTAAGTGCAATGTTATCGCACGAAAGGAAAAGCGAGTGTCTGCAAAGCAGACTCGCGGTCGCTTTGGCGATTTCCTGAGTGCAATGTTATCGCACGAAAGGAAAAGCGAGTGTCTGCAAAGCAGGCTCGCGGTCGCTTTGGCGATTTCCTGAGTGCAAAGGTACAAACTTTTTTTCAAAATGACAAAGAAAAAGGATAATAAAATTGAAAGATAAAAAATTGAAGAATTACAATAATGCACAATTCATAATGCATAATTCACAATTGGCTGCGCATGATTATTTGAACACGATGGTTTTACTCGACGAAGTCAATGCCTCCACTTACCTGAGATGATTAAGAAAATGTAATCTTCTAACCCTCCCCCACGGGGTTGCTCTCCCCTGCGAAACGGGGGAGCCAGAAGGGGGTGAAAAGACTATTGAGGGATGGGTGGGGCTTATTGTTCTATTTCTCCACTCCCAAGAAAACTCATTTTAAGGGGCATTGACAGGGGGCGGTGGACAAGAAGTCCAGAAAAGGGGCGGAATCGCATAGAGGCACCTTAAAACGCTTTTTTCAATTCGTAATGCAAAATGCATAATTCATAATCATGCCATGCAGGATAAAAAAAGCGAACTATCCGTAATAATTGTGCATTATGCATTATGCATTGTGCATTAATCAACGCCTTTTTATGTTGTAAAAGCGTAGCTTTTGCAGTGTAAAGTGATAGCTATTACACCATAAAACGATAGCTTTTACAATGTAATATGATAGCTATTACACTGCGTTAAGAAAACTTTACATTTTTAACATTTGCCTAAATGTCGGATTGTCATCTTTTTCACAGACACCAATGTAATTAGAGTGTTCGTTGTCTTTAACATATAATCCTCGCGTAATGCCCATATAATTTCCCATTTAATGTTTACTTCTCCCTCCCTACAGGGGTTGCTCTCCCCCGCGAAACGGGGGAGAAGCGAAGCGGAGGGGGTGTAAAGACTATTGAGGGACGGGGTGGGGCTTTTTTCACTCTAAGCGAAGCGAAGCAATGCCTTACGGAAGAACCGGTCGCACTGTAAGTCCTTCATAGCGGTATGGTAGGAGCCACACCTGGAATTCTGTGAAATCAGGTTGCCATGCGCGCTGCGGTCTTGTCTTCATAATTTTTCTATTTCATTAGTATAATACATTTGTCCCTATCACTCCCCCATCACTCCATTTCTACTCCACTATCACTCCCCTATTAATGATTTTCCGCTTCAATATAGCAACGTATGTGAGCAGCACCACGTTCATCATCAAAGCGTAGATGATTGCCGGAATGGCGATGCGCCCGTCGTTGAAGATAAAAGGGCTGGAAGCCACGGCGATGGCCTGGGCTGCATTCTGCATACCCACCTCGATGACAATGGTGCGGCGTTCCTTTTCCTTCAACCGCAGCAGGCGCGACATTACACCGGCAAGCACCACGGCAGCAATGAGCAGTGCCGACACACAGGCACCGAGCAGTGCGAAATTGCTGGTGATGGTATCGTAATGCTGAACGAAGAAAATGCCGGCAAGCAGCATCAAGGCCGGAAAGGCACACTTGGACAGCACACGCTCTATCTTGCCTGCCACATTAGGGAAATAGTGACGCGTGGCGATACCAAGCAGAATGGGTAGGAGCATCGTGACAATGTTCTGCATGAGAAGATTGACAACAGGCAGTTGTACGCCAACTGCCGCTCCGGCATACTGCGTGGTCCACTGCATGATGAGGGGAACGGTGAACAACGTAACGATGGAACTGACGGCCGTCAGCGACACCGACAAGGCTACGTCACCCTTGGCGAGCATGGAAAAAACATTGCTCGATGACCCACCAGGACAACAAGCGATGAGCATGACACCGATAAAGAATATCGGTGGCAAGGCGAAAAGCTCGGCTGCTGCCCATGCTATGAGCGGCAAGAGTATCAGCTGGCCAAACATTCCCACCAGCGCAGCTCGCGGCTGGCGGACAATCAACAAAAAATCACGCGGCTGAAGCGTCAGACCAAGGTCGTACATCAGCAACGTGAGAATGGGTAATACTATAAAAATACTATTCATAATTCAGTTCAAAGTCCTTATCAGTCAACATAAAACCTTCCCATCGCAGCCGCTATAGGCTTGTCATAGCCATAGAAATCGGGCCACATCTCAACGACACCCGTCTCGGGGTTGGGATATGCTGTGTAATATACTATATACACCGGTACCTTGGGTTTGATTGGGTAATAGCCTATCAACCTGAACGGACGCGGGCGGTGGCCGTTCTTCCTGAGCCACTGCTGACCACGTTCCGTAACCGGCGGAATGTCCATGGATATGCGTATCTGGTCTAATGTCCACGCATCTGCATTGGGAATGAAATAATGCGCCAGTTCAAAGGGTTTCTCCACGCGTATGCAGCCGTGCGACACGGTGCGGCGGTCACGCTCAAACACCCACGGGGTGTTGGTGTCATGCAGGTATATAGAGAAACTGCTGGCAAAACGGAAGACGATGCGTCCGAGGGAGTTGCCACTGCCGCCACGCTGAACGAAGCGCAAGCCTCCGTTACGCAGTCCGTCATGCCCGATGTGAGCAATGTTGAGAGTGTCGCCGGTCTTACGGCTCACCACGAAATACTTGTGGCGGGCAAACCATGCTGAATCACCCACATGACGCTTGAAATCGCTCTCAACAATCTTTGGAGGCAGGCTCCACTCCGGATTTACCTGCATATATCCTATCTCGCTCGCCAGCAATGGCGTCTTGGTGCTCCATGCACCACAGCATATCTTCATAGACAACGGATTCTTGTTGCCCATAGCCCACAACTGCTGAGAAGGCAGATTGACAAGCACATGGCGCTCGCCGGACTTAGGATGCCTGAGTTGCCAGCGGCAGCGCTCCATGCTGACCTTGCACTTGCGACGCTCTGTGGTATCGGTGACGGTCTTCAACTTGTTCTGCAATGCCTTATACACAGTATTGTTGACCGGCACGGACTGCTGCAGGTAACTGTGTCTGTCGGCATCTTCAAGGTGCTTCAGCAGTTCATCATATTTAGGCATCTCTACCTCATAATCAAAGAGATGAGCATAATAGCCTCTGTCCTCACGATAATAAAGATGGTTGAAAACCTTGTCAGGACGCACGAAGCCGTAACGCTGGCCTTTCACATAACGCATCCACGACTTGGAAAGGTTGTAGTCAAGGCGCATCAGCACCTCGTTGATGTCAACACCGAGCGAGTCAAACGACTGTTTCTCGACAATCCCAAGGTCTTCCTCTATCTCGTCTATCAGAAACGCATCGGGATTCAGGCCATCCTGAGACAGCGACGAGCGCAGATGCTGCACCACCATGTAGGCGCTGCTGTCTATGCCGTTTTCGCTGAACCATATCGCCGTACCAAGACTGTCATAACGATGCTTCACCATATGGTCAACGGCCAACTTACTACTGTCCCTTTCTATCAGCGTACGCAAATGCTGATGCATGCGAAGCGTATCAAGCGAGTCGGTGTATTGTCCGAAGGGTTTCTCCTCCATCAATCCCGAGGTCCAACCCTGCCGGCACGATGTCACCATAGCCTGCAACGCCACAACAATGAATATCAGCGAATAGAATACAGTCTTTTTCATAATTAATGGTTTTGAGCTTATCTCAAAATTATGCATTGTGCATTATGCATTGTGCTATTGCTTTTCATTAATATCCCTGAAATAAGCATTTATCTTTTCACCTTCAGGAATCTTGTCCTTAAATATGCGTCCTTCTTCTTTGGACATCTGCTTCTTATTGAGCATACACTCATCGATTTCTCCATATACTTCAAGACAGAAGAACTCCCATACCTGTTTGCCGTCCTTGAAAGCATAGACAACAGTCTGCCATGACGGACCACCTGCCGTGCCTTCCATCTTGAGATAACTGTAACCATCCTTAGAACATGTTGATGGTTGCAGGCTCTTGTTTTGTACCGATACAAGGCGGAACTTACCGTCCTTGCGAATGAAGAAAGCACCGTTCTTTTCATCCTTATCGGTCAGCCATATCCACTCGTTGTATCCGTCGATGTAGCAGTGGGACCACTTCGTCAACTTCACGTATTTGTCTGACTGCTCATGGGCATGATACATCTTGTCCATCAAGGCAAAGTCTTTCTTCCATACCGGAATTTCCTCATCTATCATTCTGTGATATATGGCGTATGTCTGCTGCTTGAGGGCACCGTCAACTGTACAGAACAGTCCTATCTCCTCACTTTCCGGAGCAGAGTGTGTATAACAAAGTTCCAACCCTTTTGGACCTTCAAAGGCTGCAGCGATGTCACAGGGGATGTATTCTCCTTCGTCATCTACATTCCAGCCGAAGCTGCCGTCTGATTCATAATATCCAATTTCCTCACACGTCCATACCTGTTTGCCGTCTGTCAGCACATTGAGTGCAAGGACATGCTTTCCGTCTTTATCCTTAGCTTTCTTGTATTCTCCCTTGAACTGCACTGCTCCCCATGAGTACTTGTCGCCTATGGTGGCAGCAAGTACCGAGCGCGAAGCCTTCATGCCATATTTATCTTCCAACTGCTTTACTATGGCGGCTGGCAACTTCTTAAGTGTACCGCCATATATATCAGGGCCCTTTATCTTCAGCGATTTGCGCGACTTCAGGTATTCGTCGGTAACAATGACGACACCACGGGAGTTTTTCTTGGATGCCTGACAAGTGTATCGCGCACACAGCGATGGTATGCCCTCACGTCCATGCAACTCACCCATGCTTGGCGTATTGCCATCAGGATCTTTAAGCACTTCGTCAACATACGTTATCTTCACCACATTGTCGCCATTCACAAGGTTGGAGTATTGCGCACGGTTGCGGCGGAACATATCTTGCAATGCCCAGTTTTCGTGAATGTCGTCGAAATACTCTTCGTTGTCTTTGGTCTTCTTCGGTTCTTTAAGACCTGTCCAGTAGAGCATCTGCATATACTTGCCTTCCATGCCTACGACAAACATCGGCATGGGAACGGTGTCAACCTGCTCCTCATTCACCACTGTGGAATCACCGTCTGCAACGGCATCGGCATCTGCACCTTTCGTCTTATTACCACATGCAGCAAACGCCACAGCAACTATTGCTAAGATCAAAAACCTTCTCATAATACCCATATTGTTATTTGTTTTAGATTAGTTTTCTCTCACATATTCTTCCATTTCCTGCAATAGCGTGCCGAAGTTGTTTATGCGCCAGCCGTCATCTTCACGACGCATCGACAGCTGAAGCGGTGTCACACTGCCATAATTGTGCAGTTCTACCGACACTGTAGCAACGCCTTTCTCCACATCTATGTTTGAGACCTTGATATTCTTAACCTTTAAGTCACCATCATCCTGCGACATGCTCCAATAATCGAAATCAAAGAATCCTACCTCATCCTCCGATTTCGCATCCTTGGCAAGAACGGCTTTGATGGCCTTACGCCAAGTGCGTGTGGTGTAACGCTGTTCTAACCTATCGTAATCAGCAGCGCTCTTTCTTTTCTTAACCGCTGCATATATTTCCTTCACACGTTCTATTATCTCATCTTCCTGATTAGCTTCTGTATCTTCTTCTGGCAATGCCTCTGCTGCATCTGCAACAGTAGCACGGTTTGCTGCTGTATCAACAGAAACGACAGTGTCCTTGTTTGTTGATACATTCTCTGTCTTACCGCCACATGAGGAAACCATCGCGCACACAGCACATAAAGCTAACATCAAAAACGAAGGAAATAACCTATTTATACATTTCATAAATATCAATTGTTTGTTTTGGTTGGTAATATTTTCTGCAAAGGTACTAAACTTTTCTGAAACAGCAAAATAAAAATTGAAGAATTGAAATTTCCATCCACATAGAAACCTCAATCCTTCAATTTATTAAACCTTTGTCTCTAATTCTGAGAGAAACAAGCATGAAGCATATGCCCGCACATTGTATGTCGTCCAGCGCACGCCCAAACCTATGTCAACTACTCATGGCCGTTGTCAGGTGCCACATACTCCTGAGCCGCTGCACCACTGAGGAACGAATTCACTATTTGATTGGCATCAGCCATGGTGACTGCAGGGTTACCGTTATTGTCATAGTCACCGTTCACATTGGCGAGATGGACTGGAAAGCCTTCAGGTTTCTCGTTAGCAAGGAAGTAGTTCACCACAGCGTTGGCATCGGCCATAGTGATGGAGCCGTCCATGTTCACATCTCCGAGGTAGCATGGCAGTGTGGGGAATATGTAGTACAATGATACATTCTTGCCATTCCAACAGTAAAAGTACGCACCAGGGTCTTCGGTATATTCGAAGCTGACATTCTCTACCGCATTCTCACCGTTCATCTTATATATCGTGCGCTTGTGGAACTGTTGTCCGTCCACGGGTGAAATCTTCAATTCAACAGCGTATGTCTTGCCAACCTGGAACTTATCACCACGCTCCATGGATTTCCAACAACCTGCATATAAATAACCTTCTTCTTCATCATATTCATAAACATCACCCTTTTCATACCATATTATATCGGTCACTGGGCAGTAATTATCTCTCAGGAACTGCTCTTTCGGGGTTGGCTCAGGCAATATGCCTATGGGCTTGGCCCCTGCTGACGTAGCAATCTTCCACATCGGCTCACGTCCAATCACTGGGGCCGTGATGGTGTCTATCGCCGTGCGCATGTATTCGCCGCCCTCTGGCGTAGGCACGCGATATACATACACAAAGCATTTCTTATTGGCGGCCATATCTGAAACAGATTTCTCCTGCAACTGTTGATGTTCACCGTCAAAATCTATATATGCGTTATATGTGTTCACCCCGTTGGCAGCCCCATAAGCGTCCTCAAGTTCTATGGTAAAGATGATGCCGAGGTAAGATCCGGCATATACATCAGCGGCATCGTGCAAATCCAAACTTCTATCAAACATGGAATAATCCACGCTGACAGACTTTACACCCGAGGTACGGCTTGTCGCCTCGTAGTCGCCAGGTTCAAAGTCCTGCGGCAATGTGTAGTCGGTGATGTGTATGTCATAATCATGCTTGTAGGTAAAATATCCCGTTTCGGGATTAGCCATTGACACATCCGTTTTATATCGGTTATCAGCCAAAGCTACAGCACCTTTGAGAGGCGTCACATAACTTGACCAGAACATCGAACTGCTTTGCTCGCACGACCAACTTCTATTACAGTATATCGTGGCAAGGGAATTACATCCGCAAAACATTTCCGACATATTCGTAACCTTGGAAACATCGAAGAACCTGACGTCAAGCTCTTTGACCTTACTACACCCAACAAACATCATTTCCATATCCGTTACCTTCGACGTATTAAAGCCACTGACATCAAGTGTCCTCAAATTAATGCAATTATTAAACATCCTGAACATAGTCGTGACCTCAGAGGTGTTAAGGTTATTTATACCATGAATCGAGTCGAGTTTTGCAAAGTTCCAAAACCACATACGGCAACTCTTTGGTCTTGCTTCCTTAAAAGAAGGGTCAAACACTACTGTCGTAACAATTTCGTAAATACCACTATCAACCCATGCGGGATAACCAGCAGAACCTGTATTGGTCACATCCCAGCAATACATTTTGTTTGGCTTTTCACCATATTTGAATGTCATTGTTTTCAAATCGTAGCTCATCTCAGCATACGCTCTTTTTGCTGCACTGGCACCGACACTCATGACCATGAGCGCAACAATAAGAAAAGTGATTCTCTTTGTAATTGTTTTCATCATTTGTTTATATTATTTTGTGATTGTCTTCTATCTTTGATTTAACTCCACAGGAGAATGTCATGATTAATCACATGGGCCATTCGTTTCTAAAGAAACATATATTCTTCATTAATGAACCACGAATGAACATATAAATGTAAAATGAGAGGACAATATAAGGTAAGTACATAAACATTAGGATTGGCAAGTTTTTGTCCAACCAAATTCAGTGTATTAACTATGTCTAACCTTGTCATACAGAATGCAAAATTACAAAAAAAATCCCGAAATACAAAAAAAAACATAATATTCATATAAATAGCATTTTAACAATAGCAAATATTAGTAGAAAAGAGCATTCCTCAAAGACATAAAAGGAATTAGGAATACTAAGGAAAACTACTATAGTCACTATAGCCACTATTACTACTATAGCCACTATTACTACTATAGCCACTATAATTAGGCAAAGCCATGAAAACAAAAAAAGACCCTGGAAAACATTTCTGTTATCCAGAGTCTTCTGTAAAAGGAGGCGGCTTCCTACTCTCCCACATTGCATTGCAGTACCATCGGCGCAAACGGGCTTAACTTCTCTGTTCGG
>JAEEHW010000097.1 GCA_016281055.1 Prevotella sp. | reverse complement strand
GATAAAGTCTTGCGCCCGTGGCTGCAGAAGAGACTGCCCTACAGCAAGATTGCAGATTATGAAACCTTACGTCGGAAGTACGGCAGTATCCACCGCTGGTCGCTGACCTTCCCCGATTATATGAGACAGAACAAGAAATGATATTCGCAAGAGACAAAAGCCAGATGTGCAACAACCTGTTGCAGTTTGCGCATGTTTATGCCTGGGCGCGTGAGCATGGCCGCAGTGTCATGTCCATGCGATTCAGTTACAAATACCCTTATTTCAAGATACGCCACACAGAGCATGTCAGTTTTCCTCTGTACCTGTTGGCAAAATATGCGGCTGCACTGCGGTTGCTGCCTACAGCCAACTACAAGCATATAGAGCGCAACCTTGATCGTGAGGAGCGCAAGATGCTGCGCCATAAGCATGTGGTGGTGAGTGGCTGGTATGCACGGTGGTATGACCTCTTCCTGAAATACCGCAGCGAAATATGCGACCTCTTCACCATCGACAGTCAATACACCGCCCCCGTAAGACAGAAGATGAAGGAGTGTGAACGGGACAGCGATGCTGAGGCCGTGACACGTCTCGGAGTACATATACGCCGTGGCGACTATAAAGACTGGTGCGGTGGCATATACTGTTATGACGACAAAACGTATGCACAATACATCAACGCTTTCGCAAGGGTGAAACATGACAGGACGGTACATGTGTATCTCTCTACAAACGACCCGGAAGTGAGTGTGGAGCAATTTGCGGCGCAGATGACAGAGCGCAATGTGGTGCTACATCTGCTTGCTGGCAACGCCGTGGAAGACCTCTTCATGCTTTCCGAGTGCGACTATATCATGGGACCGCCCAGTACCTATTCGCTCGTGGCAGCAATGTATCGCGACATCCCGCTTTGCCGTATGGACCAGACAAATGCTGAAACCATGTCATTGGAAGATTTCAAACTCTTCGATTATTGGTTTCGCAGGATAGTATAAACTTTTTGAGAAGTGCATATAAATAGAAGACAACATAGACAACAATGACAACATCTGTATGACAGAAGTGATGCGTGAGAAAAAGTTGTCCCAGTTGTCGTTAAAAAATGATTATTGTATGCAATTATGATTGACATAACGGTAATGAAGACACTCATGTATGATGTCATTGGAGCCATACATAACGTACACAAGGAATTACGTGCCGGTTTGAATGAGTATTGCTATCAGGAAGGACTACAGATAGAACTCACCGAGCAGGAAATTCCCTTTGTACGTGAATTGTCATTCCACCCTGTTTATCATGGTAAGCTCATGGATGCAGAGTTTCGTGTTGATTTCCTGTGCAAAGACAATATCATCGTTGAGTGTAAAGCTGTATCGGAACTTATAGATGTACATAGGGCACAACTTTTCAATTATCTGCGTTTACTGAGGAAACCCTGTGGCATTCTTGTCAATTTTGCTCCTAAATTCGCAACTATCGAGCGCTACCTTTATGATATTGAAACAAACAATATATTAGGTATGGATGGGCATGTAATACAGCCAGGATGTTAGAAAGAAGACAACAGAGACAACGATGACAACCTCTGCATGACGGAAGTGATCTGTGAAAAATGTTGTCCTCGTTGTCCCCTGTTGTCTTAAAAGCAAGAAAGAATGAAGACAACGCAGACAACATCTATATTACAGAAGTGATGTGTGATAGAAAGTTGTCCATGTTGTCCTAAGTTGTCTTAAAGATAAGAAGGAATAGAAGATAACAGAGACAACAATGACAACCTCTACATGACGGAAGTGATGTGTGGAAAATGTTGTCCTCGTTGTCCCCTGTTGTCTTAAGAGCAAATAGGAATAGAAGACAATGCAGACAACAATAACAACATCTATATTACAGAAGTAATGTGTAAGAGAAGAGTTGTCCCTGTTGTCCAAAGTTGTCTTTAAAACCAAAAATAAACCTTTAAAACAATAAACAACATGATTATTTCTACAACCCCGCAGATTGAAGGCCACACAATTCGTGAATACAAAGGAGTGGTGACTGGTGAGACCATCATCGGTGCTAATTTCGTAAAGGATTTCTTTGCCGGCATCCGCGACATCATCGGAGGTCGCTCCGGCAGTTATGAGAAAGTGCTCATCGAGGCGAAGGAAACTTCCATGAACGAGATGGAGGAACGCGCACGACAGCTTGGCGCCAATGCCATCGTGGGCGTTGACATAGACTATGAAACCATCGGCCAGAACAACTCCATGCTCATGGTTGCTACCAGCGGCACTGCCGTAGTGATAGACTGATTGACACAGAGAACAATATAAGGCTGGCAGTTATCTGGACATGGCGAGCCTGAAGCCTACCATGTCGCGACGACGACGCTGGTCGTACATGAAACGGTTGGTGGAGCGGCAGTACTGCGGATTGCAGTCGTGCGCTCCGCCACGTATTACGTGAAAATTACTTGATGCCTTGCCGGTGGGTGACTTACGATACCAGTCCTCACACCATTCCCATACGCCGCCCGACATATCGTACAATCCGAGTTCATTGGGTTTCAGTGTGGCCACCTCTGCATGTTCATACACATGGTGGTTGTGCGTTGTGTGTGCCACTTCGTCAGGGTTGTTGCTGCCTGAATAGATGTAGCCCTTCGACTTTCTTCCGCCACGCGCGGCATATTCCCATTCCGCCTCTGTGGGCAGACGGAAATGTGCACCTGTCATGGCGTTGAGCCTACTGATAAACTCCTTGCACATGTCGTAGGTGACATATTCCACAGGACATTTAGTCCCCTTGCGCTTCGAACGATTTTTGTTCATCACAGCCTCCCACAATTCCTGCGTCACCTCCGTTTCGCCTATGTAGAAGTTGTTTACAATGGTGGAATGGCGCACCTCGTCGGCATCGGCAAGCGTGTCGCCGGGCTGTGCACCCATTGTGAACCGTCCGCCCTGCACGAATTTCATTGAGAAACAAACGCCTTTGACGTTATACACACGCGTAATGGGCGTTTTCTTTTGTGCCGTGGCATTAGTGGCAAACATCAGCGCACACAGCAGTACGGCAGTCTGCATCTTCGGCGCAATGATTTTCATGCGCTTACCTACAGCCCACCATATCACGCAGAGCCATGCTATGAAGAACGTATATACATCGAGCCAGAAAGTCTGGTGTATGTAATTGTGCAACCATGCAGGGCACAGTATGTCGGTAGGCAGTATGCCGAAATTTATAACCAACAGCCAGAACACCGTCCAGTCAAACCAAGTGCGGCGTTCGCGCATCCAGAATGCCATGGCATAGAACGGCAGCGTGATGATATAAGTATGTGTTTCGGGGCAGTCGCTGAACAGTATCATGAAACCCGTAAGCACTGCCAGCGCCTCAACGCGGAAAGAAAACTCCTTCCAGCGCTTGTAGCGTGCGAAGAATGCTATGCCGAGCAGTGCGAACACTATCATCTGCACCATGCGGTAGTTTGGCAGCAGATAAGGCTTCAGTCCGCGTGCGAAGAGTATGCCGATGAAGTCCGAGTCACTGTGATGGCTTGCTATCATGTCGAACATCTGCTGGTATAGCACGAAAGGATTGTCGAAGTTGGTATTAACCAGCGGCAGACATATCAGCAGTGCGCCGAACACCACCGCCAGCGCAAGGTTGCGCCATGTCTTGGGATAGCACAGCAGCAGCGCCAGTTCGGCAGCGCCATACACCTTTGTGCAGGCGGAAATCATAATCAGCAGTACCGCCCACACTCCTTTGCCGCGCTCAAGCAGCGAATATGCGAAGATGTAGATGTAGCACACTATGATGTTGTGCTGATAGCAGAAAATGGTCTGCAGTGCCACAGGCAGCAGAAAGAGGAATATCCAGTGCTTGTATTTGTCATACTGCTGCGGCAGTGTCTTTATGGCAAGCGTAAACAGGCAGTAGTTGCCGATATTCCACACGTATGGCCCCAACCACCACGGCAGAAAAAATATAGGGGCGAACAGCACGCTGAACACCGGTGAATACAGGAAATATATGCAGTGTGCCTGTGCATATTCTAGGTTGTAGGGCGACAGTCCTTCCCAGAACATGCGCGTGGAGTCCTGATAGTCGAAATAGTTGGTGTTTCTTCCCCTGAACACCTCAAGCGACGTGGCGAGCAGCACGATAGCCATGCCAAGCCAGAATACACACCGTGGG
>JAEEHW010000096.1 GCA_016281055.1 Prevotella sp. | reverse complement strand
CTTGGTGGCAAGCATTGTGACAATACAAATAGAGAACAACGACACCACGCTTAACTTTGTGCCGATAGCAGGAGGTACATACCATTATGACATTCTGTCCTCAAACACGCCTGTCATGATAACGCGCAATCCTGACTTTGCAAATGACACCACTTCTACGTATGCTATGATATACTATAACTACAATGAACAGTTATGGAACGTATATCCCTATAACATCTTGAAAGGCAGTGACGTGGACACACTGACGTATGGTGGGGATAAGTATTTTAGACTCATGCCTGTATCTGGTGACATAGGTTGGTATCCTTCTAATAGTAACTATTCCCCATTCCCCAGTTCTGCTCATCGTGCGTGGTTACCATTAACGAATGAACAGGTTAACACTATTGATCCAGAAAGTTTCATTTTAACAACGGAACTGTATGCGAAGAAGACTTCAGTACTATTTGAGGGGGAGGAGGAAGAAGATGCCACCGGTATTGATAATGTCATAGGTGATTTTAACTCTGACGTAGATGTGTGGTATGATTTGAACGGCAGAATGCTTCAAGGAAGGCCTGGACATAGGGGAGTATATATTAACCAAGGAAAGAAAGTGATTGTGTGGTAAAATGAAAAAAAAATATGTTTGTCCTGATATCTGTATGATCAATGAATATGATGAATTATGTTATGAGCATCCATGGTATCCCCTTTCCCAATACCCACAACTTGCAAAGGAACAGACCTTCCTCTTCATAGAGGATGATGAAGAAGAAGATAATGATACTTGGATAATAGAAGAATAGATAATATATAGCAGGGGGAAATTACATTATGAGTTCCCCCTGCTTATATAAACATCTAACAACTAGGTTATGACGACACAGCTGTATGCTAAGAAAGTATCTACTTTCTTCGAATCTGAAGATGAAGATGATACAACAGGCATTGACAATGCCATAGAAGATTCGGACTCAGAAGCAAATGTGTGGTATGATTTGAACGGCAGAATTCTTCAAGGTAGGCCAGAACATAGTGGGGTATATATTAATCAAGGGAAGAAAGTTGTTGTGCAATAAAAATGGAAAAGAAAGTTTATGTTTGTCCAGATATCTGCATAGTTAATATGTGCGAAGATCTATGTGCAAAGGACGGTGAAATCCCAGTATTACCCCTTTCCCAATACCCACAACTGGCAAAGGAACAGACTTTCCTCTTCATAGAGGATGATGAAGAAGATAATGATACTTGGATAATAGAAGAATAGATAAAGTAAAGCAAGGGGAATCACATTGTAAATTCCCCTTGCTTATTTTAAACATCTTTCATAACATTGATACACTTTTCATTTATTATAACCTTCGGTTAGAAATCCTAAAAAATATGGTTCATAATACTTGGGCTTTGCCCAGAAATATTTCTACTATAAGATTTTTGTTCTGATTTTCAAATGATTTCTTGCGAAGCAATCATAATTACATTAATTTGATTCTATTAATTTCTCCATTTCACCTTGTTTAAATTAGAACACCTTTTTGAATAATACGAAACAAAAAAGAGTAGGGTACATGATTGTGTGCCCTACTCTTATATATATAAATGTTCATCGTTTCAGCGTTTGCTTATGTCTTGTTACTGGAAGCGCAGGCTGTTGATTCTGCAGATGCTCTTGCCTTTTTCCTTTGATGAGAATACAAGGAACAGGGCGTGCTTTCCGTTAAAGTTGCTTATCTTGCTTACATCGGCAGATGTGATACCTTTCTTGTCGCTCGCCTTGACATCGATAGAACCGATGCACACGCCACCTTCTGCCTCCGACGGGCGGTCGAGCAGTATGTCGATGCGGCCGTCAACATCCTCTGGCTCCCAGTCTAACAGCAGGTTTATGTTGCCTTTGCCGTAAGTCTTTGAGAGGTTGTAGTATTTGTAACCAATCACCGAGCCGTCGGTATTGTTCACCATCGGACAGCGGTTTATCTTCATGTCATACGGATTCTTCACCTTCTCCGCCTTTTCATAACTGCAGCCCTTGTATTCGTCAAGATAATGTATCTCTGTGTGCGAACCAGGATAGATGACGTTGGGATATTCCTGATGTGCCGGTTCGGCGCTTGTGAAATAGCACGCTATGCCGGCTTGATACTCGGTGTAAGGGTCAAGGCCCTCGGTGAGGAAACCCTCAGAGGTAAATTCTGCCTCGCTGATGCGTACGTAGCCGTCCTTGCCCTCGCGCACCTCTACGTTTATAGGAGCCACCATAGCCTGACGGGTGTATTCCGTTGTGCCGGCCTGGCGGTGGTAGAATACCCACCACTTGCCGTTAATCTCACAGATGCTGCCGTGCGTGTTGCCGTTAGGGCATGCTGTAGCCACCACGGTGCCGTCGGGGTGGCGTTCCTTTCCGCGGCCGTCAATGATGGTGCCGCCGTAAGTCCACGGACCCAATGGGTTGTTGCTGTAGCAGTATGCCAGCGTGTAGTTGCTCTGCGGCAGACCTTCCTCGCCCTCGTTGGTCCAGCGGCTGTAGATGAACACATATTTGTCTTTTATCTTGCGTATGGATGAAGCCTCGAAGAAACGGAACGTCTGGTCCATGTCCTTGCCGGGAATCATGTTCTCCACAATCTTCGCACCGGGCTTAACGGTTGCCATGGTGGTTGGGTCGAGTTCTGCAGCGTATGAATGTTCGAACCCCCAGTAGCCGTAAGCACGGCCGTCGTCATCAACGAAGGCTGCCGGGTCGAAGGCAAAGGGACCTTCGGTCTTGCGTGGGTTTTCCTTGCTCCAGTTGCACACCTCGAACGGTCCGTCGGGGCGGTAAGCCTTTGCCACAGCCGTGCCGCGTTCGTCAGACTGCACGTTGGGGTAGAGGTAATACACCTTGCGCCCGTCAGCGTCGCGTGTCTCGCATACGTCGGGGGCATACAGCACGTCGGCATCGCCGTTAGGAAACAGTTTTTTGCCGTCGCGGTCTTTGTCAAGTTTGAAGATTACGCCGTCATAGCGCCACTGTGTCAGGTCTTCCACGGGAGCCGACCACACCACTTGGTCTTTGCCGCAGTAATACTTGCGCAGCATGTCGTGTGAGCCATAGACATACACACGTTTCTTGCCTGGGTTGTCGGGGTCGTCAAACACGTATGGCTCGCCGTCTGGAATAAACTCCCACAATGGTAGATAAGGATTCTGTGCGGCTGCATTGACAATCCATGTCAGCGCCGCGAGGTAAGTTAGTATATGCTTTTTCATATCGCAAAGTTACACAATTTTTTTTATATCAGAATATTTTCCAAAGAAAAAACATCAAAATATGAAAAATAATTGTTAACTTTGCAACCAGAAATCACATTACTAGATAAATACTAACAAAAAACAACTATCTCTATGGACACTTCGGAAGTTATAAAAAAAGGTTGGGACAAGGTCAGTTTTATTATCAGGTGCTTGTTGGTTCTCTGTCTGGTTCTGTTCGTGTTTTATCGTGACAGCATCGTGAACGCGTTTGAGGCACACGTGGAAAGGCAGACGGTAATCATCGGCATACCGTGCGTATTCCTGCTACTGTATTTCCCCCTGCTCCTTGGACAGACATTCAGGGGAAGGGATTACATGGCGCTTATCTTTGCGCTGGTGTGCATCCTGTTGGAACTGTCATTCCCCATATATGTGTATCTCGTTGTGATTCTGTTTGCTGTCATCAGCATAATCGTGGCATACTACACGAAATTCAAATCCGTAATGCAGAAACCGCAGAAAGAAGTCGTGGGCGGTCTGTTGCTGGCTGGCATGCTTATTCCTGCCTCTGCCGTAGCTCAGCCGACAGCGAAGGAGTGGAACAAGGATGTGGTGGGCTGGAACCTCGGCAACCAGTTTGAGTGCTCCGTTAAGGGATTCGACGGCGAGGCTACGTTCGTGGGCTTGCCCGACGGCAGCATCAACGCAGAAACGGCATGGGGCAACCCCGTGATCACGAAGGAAGTGATAAAGGCTGTGAAGGATGCTGGCTTCAATGCCATACGTATTCCAGTGCGCTGGCAATACCATATTGCGGATGTGAAAACCATGACCGTTGACAAGGCATGGATGGCGAGAGTGAAGCAGGTGGTGGACTGGTGTCTGCAGTATGACATGAAGGTGATGATAAATACCCACCACGACAAATGGTTGGAGGGACGTCCCACTTATCAGTATAAGGAAGAGAACAACAGGATGCTTGCACTGTTGTGGAAGAACATAGCCAATGAGTTTGCGAAATATGACTACCGCCTTGCTTTTGCCGGCACCAACGAGGTGCATATAAAAGACAACTGGGGCAAACCGGAGCCAGAGAACCTTGCCGTGCAGAACTCATACAACCAGACATTCATTGATGCCGTGCGTGCTACTGGCGGCAACAACGCCAAGCGCAACCTCATAGTGCAGACATACGTGTGCAACGCTGAGTTTGGAGTGGATAACGGCCTTATTATCCCCGTTGACAAAGAAGGCAACGGCAACGACTATATGACCGTGGAGTTCCACTACTATCAGCCGTGGGACTATGCTGGCGAATGCAAGTATAACTTCTGGGGTGATAAGTTCAAGCAGTATGGCAAAATAATGGACAGCAGCAAGGAGAAAGAAATGATAGCCTTCTTTGAGCGTGCCGCCAGGGCTTGGAGCGACAAAGGACTGGGAGTCACCATAGGCGAATGGGGCGTGACCGACAGAAAAGGCGAGCAGATGGACAAGATGCACGAGAACATGACATACTACTGCCAGCTGTTGGTGAGCGAAGCAAGCCGACACGGTTTCTCCACATTCGTGTGGGACAACAATGCTTTTGGCGGCGGACCGGAGTTCTTCGGCATCTTTGACCGCTGGGACGGCATGAAGGTGAGAGCGCCATGGATACTGCAGGGAATTATGGGATGTAAAAAATAAAAGCTAATGTTCAATAGGTTTATATTGTTGTTTCTTACACTGCACTGTACATTGTTGACCGTAGGTGCAGTAAAGACGGATCGAGAATATTGGGCACAGGAGGCATACCGTCTCGCTGCACCAGTGTTGGAACCAATGTCGCGTGGTATGCTCTCTACGGAGATGCAGATAGAGGTAAGTCCGTCGTTTGACAAACGTGACAAACGCGTGACCTATATGGAGTGTTTCGGAAGGCTGATGGCAGGCATATCGCCGTGGCTCTCGCTGCCCGATGACAACACCAGCGAAGGGAAAAAACGCAGGCAGCTTCGTGAGTGGGCACTGAAAAGTTATGCCAATGCCGTTGATCCGCAGTCGAAGGACTACCTGCTGTGGCGCAAGGAAGGACAGCCACTCGTTGATGCTGCCTACATAGCCGAGAGTTTCCTGCGGGGATATGATGCCTTGTGGATGCCGCTCGACTCAGTTACCAAGGCACGTTACATTGATGAATTTACCCGCTTGCGCCGTGTGGAACCGCCATACACTAACTGGTTGCTGTTCTCAGCAATCATAGAATCCTTTTTAGCCAAGGCAGGTGCACCATACGATTCATACCGTATCACAAGTGCAGTGCGCAAGGTAGAAGAATGGTATGTTGGTGACGGATGGTATAGTGACGGACAGGATTCGTTTGCTTTTGACTACTATTCCAGTTATGTGTTCCATGCTATGTACCTCGAAACGCTTGCCGTAATGCGCGACTGTAAGATATATGGCTGGAATATAAACAGCAAGGATTATTATAACCGTGCCCTAAAACGCAGCCAGAAGTTCAGCGTCATACTTGAGCGGTTTATTTCACCGGAGGGCACCTTCCCCGTATTCGGACGCAGTGTGCCGTACCGTCTTGCCGCCATGCAGCCGCTGGCGCTGATGGCTTGGTATCAGACTTTGCCAAATGAACTGACAAACGGACAGGTGCGTGCTGCACTCACAAAGGTGATGCATCGTATGTGGGATGCACCAGGCAACTATAATGAAAAGGGATTCCTCACAATAGGATTCTGTGGACGTCAGCCGGGAGTGGCGGACTGGTACACCAACAATGGTTCGCTGTATATCACTTCAGAGGTGCTGATGCCGTTAGGACTGCCTGCTGACCATCCGTTCTGGACATGTCCGGCAGAGTCATGGACACAGGTGAAGGCATGGAATGGGGAGGCATTCCCCAAAGACCACAGGTGGGAGGATAGATAAATATGATTATGAAACTAAGAAACATACTTTTCCTGTTTGCGCTATATTCGCCACTTTTCGTCTGTGCACAGGACGTAGAGGAGGTAAAGAACATTATACGCAATGTAAACAATACATGGCAGCAGGCACATCCTGCACCCGAATACGGAGGAACGAAGAAAGGACTGAGTGCTTTCTGGGATAATGCCGTGTATCATACGGGAAACATGGAGGCCGTTAGACTCTTCCGCTCTATGTCAGATGCTGATGATGCCAAGAAATGGTATGACTATTCTTTTGCATGGGCGGAGCGCAACAACTGGTGCGGTGCAACAGAGACAGACTGCAACAAGTGGCAATACAAGAGATATGGCGAGAAACCGGAGTTTGTACTCTTCGGTGACTGGCAGATATGCTTCCAGAGTTATATAGACCTGTATAACCTCGCCGATACGAAAGACGAAAAATGGGTGGCTCGTGCCAAGGAAGTGATGAGCTACGAAGCGCACAGTGATGCAGACGATTACTGGTGGTGGGCTGATGCTCTATATATGGTGATGCCGGTGATGACCAAGATGTACCTGCTTACGGGTGACGAGGCATACCTCGATAAAATGTATGCAAACTGGCAATATGCCAACAGCATTATGTATGACAAGAAAACCGGACTTTATTTCCGTGACGGCAAATATGTTTATCCTAAGCATAAGACATCTGCGGGAAAGAAAGACTTCTGGGCCCGTGGTGATGGTTGGGTGATGGCTGCCTTTGCAAAGGTTCTTGCAGATCTTGAAAATGCAAAATGTAGAATGAAGAATGAAGAATCTTCAAATTGTTCACTCCTCACTCTTCAATCTTCACTTAAAAAATATTACATTAAGATGGCAAAGGGTGTGGTGGCATGTCAGCAACCAGAGGGACACTGGACACGTTCCATGCACGACCCTGAGCAGGCACCCGGCTATGAAACCAGCGGTACGGCATTGATGTGTTACTCGCTGCTGTGGGGAGTAAACAATGGAGTGTTGCCTGGCAAATACAAGAAGGCAGCGCTGAAGGCGTGGCACTATCTCGCTACCGTTGCCCTGCAGCCAGACAATACCATAGGCTATGTTCAGCCGATAGGAGAGAAAGCCATACCTGGACAGGTGGTTGACAAGACGTCACAGTCAAACTTTGGTACAGGTGCTTTCCTGCTTGCGGCAAGCGAGTATGTAAGGACTCTGCAAAGCGGAAAGTAAGGCGAAGCCTCCAAGCATAATGAGAAATCCCTTTTGGGGTAGAAAGATATATGAATAGTCAGGATAAGAAAATGATTGTGGCACATGTGTCAATGTTTTTTGCATGTGCCTTCTGGGGATTGATGGCTCCGCTGGGAAAGGATGCGATGACACATGGCATAGACGGAATAGACATGGTGTCGTTTCGTGTTGCCGGAGGAGCATGCCTGTTTTGGCTTACATCACTGTTTGTGAAACATCAGCATGTGCCGTTGCGAGACAAACTGATGTTTGCAGGAGCAGGATTGTTCGGACTGGTGTTCAATCAGTGTTGTTATACTATCGGATTGAGTATTACGTCGCCTGTCAATGCCAGTATCGTAACCACTTCGATGCCGATTTTTGCCATGTTGTTGTCGGCATTGATACTTAAAGAACCCATTACAGGCAAGAAAGCCATCGGCGTGTTGATGGGATGTTCGGGAGCGCTGATTCTGATTTTGACGAGTGTTGCAGCGGTGAGCGACAAGGTGGGCGACATCCGCGGTGACCTGCTCTGCCTTGGTGCTCAGTTTTCTTTTGCCCTCTATCTGTCATTGTTCAATCCATTGATAAAACGCTATGATGTGTTCACTATAAACAAATGGATGTTTCTGTGGGCATCACTGATGATAGCACCATTTACGGGGGCGCATGTGGCTGCGATAGAGTGGAGCAGCGTGCCTGTGAGAACATGGCTTGAGGCAGGATATGTGGTACTGTTCGGCACATACATAAGCTATATACTGACGATGATAGGTCAGCGCACACTGAGACCTACGGTGGTAAGTGTCTATAACTATGTGCAGCCAATAGTTTCAGTGTCGGCAAGTGTGATACTCGGCATCAGTATGCTGCAGTGGAGTCAGGGACTGGCTGTGGTACTTGTCTTTGCCGGTGTATGGCTAGTAAATAAATCAAGGGCGAAAGGTGATAAATAACCTTTCGCCCTCTTTCTTTATGAAATCTTAGATTTACGGACTTTTTAATAGACCACCTTTCTGCCACCTTTTATATATAACATTCCTTTTTGAGGAGTATCGACATGGCGTCCCATGATGTCATATATGGTGTCATCATCTGTTGCATCGTTGTTGAGTTCTGTTATTCCGGTAGTCTGTTCTTCTGCCAACAGTTTGTAGTATTCCGTCAATCCGAGCAGGAAACAGCCTGTGCCGTAATCCTCAAAGTTCGGCACTGCATCGTATGTGAATGGCCATCCCTTCGACGGACGGTCTGCCGTCCCCTGCACATATCCGAGGAAGCCATTGTCGTGAACACATGATTTGCATGCCTCCCATGCCTTGTCGGCAGCGATGCGATATTCCTCGCCAGTGAGGTACCCCTTGCGCAGTCCCCATGACAGTCCGCAGAGAAACAGTGCCGTACCCGTCAGTTCTGGTCCGTTGTATGCTGTTGACACCAGACTGGCGTTCCAGAAACCATCCTCACGCTGTATTGGGGGCAGTGCAGCACTCATAAGCAGGAAGTCATTCTTCAGCAGGGCATAATATTCGTCGTCTTCCTCCAATTGGTCCATAACCCTTTGCAGTGCCACGTACACCCAGCCGTTGCCGCGGCTCCAGTAACTGTTTTTGCCGTCGCTTTCCTTTACACCATACAGCTTCGCATCGCGCCACCACAGTCCTTCATTCTCTATGAACAACGGTTTGCCGCCGCACGTGTCGCGTGTCCATTTGTATGACTGCATGGCAAAGTCGATGTATTTGCGGTCATTGGTTATCTTCGTCAGCATGGCGAGTGCGGGCATCGACATCTGTATGGCGTCAATCCATGTCCAGTCACGGTTGTGTATGGTGCGGTCCGTACCGCTCATCTGGTTGTCGAAATCCTGTTTCGCCTTCACGTATTTCTCCTGACCTCCCACATGAAAGTAGCGTGTCATGTAAGTCTGGGTGCAGCACTGGTCGTCAGCGTGTACCTTCCATACCGTAGAGCGTGGGCTCCATTCATGATATGAAGCCCAAGTGTCGGTATATGTTATGTATTCCTGTTTCGGGTCTATGTCATACAGCGACATCAGGCCTTCGTAATACACACCGCGTGTCCAGATGTGACTTGGGCGTACTTTGTCCGTATGACTGTCAGCGGTAGGGTCGGGTACGCTTTCCATAAAATACTTGTTTGCGAGTTGAGCTTTCGCTAAAATAGTGTCCATTCGTGTCTCAGCGTGTGTGCTGATAATGCAGATGGAAATAATAGTAAATAAAAGAAATGATTTCTTTGAGTTCATGAGTATGTTAGTTGATAAGTTTTTGCGTATGTGCGTTTAGTAAACGTCGGACTGAAAATCGTCCATGTCGTTGGGAAACCATTCCCTCAATTTGTCCTCGGCTTTCATCTTTACCTCCGGCGTAATGTTTGCGCTTACGGTGTGGAGCACATACGTCAGTGCTGCCAGGTCATCGGTATATCCCATGCCGATGATGGCATCTGGGATAAGGTCGATGGGCAGAATGAAATATCCCAGTGCACCATACAGTTTTGCTTTGTCGCTAAACGAAAGTGCATCAGACTGTACGGCGTAGAATGCCACCAGCACGGCATACACCACTTTAATGCCGGCCTTGCGTGCTATCCTTGTCAGTTTCTCTTTCAAACCGAGTTCGGAGTATTCGCTTCCGAAGTCTTCTATCTTCATTGGTATGTTGCTCATAGTAAAAAAGCCTTTTATGATTATTTTTCTGTACAAAAGTATTGATATTTTTTGAAATAACACGTATTATGTCATGCAAAATGAAGTATGATGCAAAAAAAATATCGTTTTTTTTGTTAATTGACAAAAAAAACGTAACTTTGCACCCGAGTATGAAGCAGTTTTTCCAAATAATGAAGAGATACCTCATGCCATACAAAGCATATCTGGTATGGTCGGTGGTCCTCAATATCTATTCTCAGTTGATGAACGTGTTTTCGTTCGTGGTACTGATTCCAATTCTGAATATCTTGTTCCAGATAGACCAGCGTGTCTATCATTATAAAGAGTGGACATGGGCCACGCTTGACAAGGAACTCCTTGTCAACAACGGTTATGCCTATGTGCAGGAACTGATGGGACAGCATGGCGCTTTCTACACTCTGTGTATAATGGGTGCCGGTCTGGTATTGATGACGGCATTGAAGACATTGGGCTATTTCGCATCGCTGTCAGTGATGTTGCCGCTGCGTACCGGCATTGTGAAAGACATACGTATGGAAGTGTATCGTAAGGTGCTTGCCCTGCCGTTGGCGTTCTTCTCTGCAGAGCGCAGAGGTGACATCGTGGCGCGAATGAGTGCCGACGTGGCTCAGGTGGAAAACTCGCTCACCAGTTCTATCGATATGCTTATACGCCACCCCATAGCCATTATAGTATGCTTCTCCACAATGATATTCGTGAGCTGGCAACTGACGGTGTTTGTCATCATTGTGGCTCCGCTGGCAGGAATAATCATGGGACAGGTGAGCAAACGCCTGAAAGCACAGAGCACGGAGGCGCAGACACTGTGGGGCGACCTCCTGTCGCAGCTCGACGAAACGCTTGGCGGACTGCGTATCATAAAGGCTTTCATCGCAGAGAAGAAGATGACAGACCGCTTCGAGGGAATCAATGACCGTTACCGTAAGTCGGTGATGACGGTGTCTATGCGACAGTCGTTGGCTCATCCTATGTCGGAGTTCCTCGGTACTGTGATTATCGTCATTGTACTTATATTCGGCGGTTGGCTGATACTCACAGGCTCAAACCTGATAGATGCCTCAACATTTATTTTCTACATGGTGATACTCTACAGTGTCATCAATCCCTTGAAGGAGTTTGTCAAGGCAATATATCAGGTGCCTCTTGGCTTGGCATCAATGGATCGCATCGACTTCATATTGAAGGCGGAGAATCCTATCAAGGAATTGCCTGAGCCGACAAGACTTGGTGATTTCACAGATAAGGTAGAACTGCAGGATGTGGGATTCCACTATGTAGAGGGTCGCGATGTATTGAAGCACATCAACCTTACAGTGGAGAAAGGCCGTACGATAGCATTGGTGGGACAGTCAGGCTCAGGCAAGTCAACGCTTGTTGACCTTATTCCGCGTTACCATGATGTGTCGAGCGGTCGCATACTCATCGACGGAAAGGACATCCGCGATGTAGGCATATCCGACCTGCGTAGTCTGATAGGTAATGTGAACCAGGAGGCGATACTTTTCAATGATACGTTCTATAACAATATCACGTTTGGCGTTGAGAATGCCACGATGGAACAAGTTATAGAGGCTGCGAAAATAGCCAACGCGCATGAGTTTATCATGCAGTCGGAACATGGATACGACACAATGATAGGCGACCGCGGCGGTCGTCTGTCAGGTGGCCAGCGTCAGCGCATCAGCATTGCTCGTGCGATATTGAAGAACCCGCCGATACTTATCCTTGATGAGGCTACGTCTGCACTTGATACGGAGTCGGAGCGACTCGTACAGGAGGCTCTTGAACGTCTGATGAAGAGCCGTACCACTGTGGCTATCGCCCATCGTCTTTCCACCATCAAGAATGCAGACGAGATATTTGTACTCTATGAGGGTGAGATAGTGGAGCGTGGACAGCATGACGAACTGATAGTACGCAACGGATATTACAAGCGTCTGTATGATATGCAGCAGTTGTGATTGCCGGTTACAGCAGTTGTGATTGTAACTTGCAGCGATTGTGATACAAGTAATACCAGCGGTTGGTACGTGGGGTACCAACCGCTGGTATTACTTGTACCAAGTGTCGGTATCATCCGTACCAATGCTTGGTATTGTTTCTATTTGTGATTAATCAGAGTGCTCCGTAACTGAATCAGAGTGCGCTGTAGTAGAATCAGAGTGCGCTGTAGTGTTTGGAGTAACGCAACATCTGGTCTGTGAGAGATTCGGAGAAGTCGAGAGTGACGTCTGTTATGTTGCCGTTGTTGTCATACACTGGTGTCATCAGTGGATTGAGGAATCCCTTGTAAGGCGCAATATTCAGTTGCTTGTATCGGCTAAGCACCTCTTTGTGAAGTTCTGGGTTTATCTTGACGGCATAGCGCTCCACCAACTGCTGGGCGGCGGTGAAGTCGCCTTCGCTCTTTATGCGCTGTATCTCGGCAAGCAGACTGGCAAACAAACCGCGCAGAGCCACATAGTCATTGATGGCGATATATGTCTTGCCGTCGCGTTTTTTCATTTCTATCACTGCGTTTGGCGAGGGCTGGTTGGCATAGCACCAGTTGGCTATAAGGGCACGGTTGCGCATGTGAGCCTCTTCGATATTGTCTCCGAGCTTTATGCGCACGTTCTGTGTCATCATGCCGTTCATTATATATGTATAGTAGTTGGATTTGTATGCCTCCATGTCAGGCACCAGTCCCAGCTCTTTCAGTTTCTCATCAGCAATGTAGTACAATCCGAACAGGTCGGCACGTGCCTCCTCTATGGTGTTTCCGTAAGCCTTCAGTGCATCAGGGTCAGTGCCAGGCAGCAGTTGGCCGCTGCCGTGACCGAGACATTCGTGCAGGTCGGTGTGCAGGTCGTCGCAGTTGTCTCCATACTTGCGTATCATCGCCACTGTGTCGGCATCGATGGCAAACTCCTCAAGGAAACCGTTTCCGCGTGCGGCTTTGTTGTATGCCGATGTGAAGTTGGTTATCGTGACGCTCTTTGAACCATGTTCTGCGCGTATCCAGTCAGCGTTTGGCAGGTTGATGCCAATGGCTGTGGAAGGGTAATTGTCGCCGCCTATCGTGGCAGCGCAGATGGCATTGGCCACCACACCCTTCACCTTAGGCTTGCGGAAGCGTGGGTCAACGGGTGAATGGTCCTCAAACCATTGTGCATTGTCGCTGATGGTCTGAGTGCGTTTGCATGCTTCAAGGTCTTTGTATTCTACCACACCCTCCCATGATGCTTTGTAGCCGAGAGGATCTCCGTACACCTCGATGAAGCCATTGATGAAGTCAACGCGTCCGTCGAGTTCCTTGAGCCACTCTATTGAGTATTCGTCAAAGGTTTTTAAATCGCCGGTGGTGTAGTAGTCAACGAGCAAGGTGATGATTTTTCTTTGCTGCTCGTTTTCCGCATATTCCTTTGCCTTGTTGAGATTGTCAATTATATGGGCTATGGCATCGCTGTATTTGCCATTAAGTTTCCATACATCTTCCTCCAGGTTTCCGTTTCTTTTCACGAGAGTGGAGTTGAGGCCAAATGACGGAGGCTGTGGCCCTGCCTGCTCTTTCATGTTGCCATAATACTGCTCCACTTCCTGTTGCGACACTCCGTCGTAGTAGTTGCAGGCGGATGTCTTGACGAGGTCTTCGCCGTTGGCCTTGTTTACGCGTTTTGGCAGTATGGTGGGGTCGAAAATTACAGGACAGATGGTGTCCAGCAGTTCGTCTGCAGGCATAGGCAGTTTGTCTGCAGGAACATTGCGAACCAGCTTCTCGAAATAATCCTGTGTGAATCCTGGCTTGAATTTCTCGCATCCATAATGGTGGTATATGCCGTTAGAGAACCAAACGCGTTTAAGGTACTCCGTGAATGCTACACCGTTCTCGGTGCTGGCATCAATACCGCCAGTTGTGAAAATGGCTTCCAGGGTCTTTCGTATGAGAAGATTGTAACGACCGTTCTGGTCGTATGTCATGTCGCGTCCCCACAGGGCTGCTTCTGAAAGATAATAAATGTATGCTTTCTGGCTGGCTGTCAGTTGCTCAAATCCCGGCAGCTGATAGCGCAGCATCTGAATGTCGGCAAAGCGTTCTCCTGAATAATTAAATTCCATAGGTCTTTTTGTATTTTTCTTTGAATGTTCTCTCCGTGGCAAACCCCACGAGCAGGGCAATGTGCTCCAGATCGCAGGTTTTCCTGTTTGCGATGATATGGTGGGCTTGTTGCAGTCGCAGTTTGTCAATGTATTGCAGAAAGGTGACCCCCATTTCTTCACGCATGATGTTAGACAGTGACGTGCGTGATATGCCGATGGCATCGGCAACGTCGGCCGCTGTCAGTGCAGCATTGCGGTAGTTCCGTTGTTTCTCAATATAATTGCGTATGTCGCATACCACTTGTTGCTTGTTGAGATTCGGCTTTCTCATACACTTAGCTTCTTTTTCCCGTCAGGAGTGATGTCAATGTTTATGCGATAGTTGGTGTATGAGTCTGGTACAGACAGGATGGCAACGAAACGTACTCCCTCATTCGTTGCTCCTTGTATGGCTATTTCTGACAATACAGCGATGTCGATGTAGCTTTTTGGCACCAGATTGATGAAATCCTTCTTTTGGAAATTCTGTCCGAATACTTTGCGTTCACCGTCATAGAGCGCCACGAACACGATGTTGTCATAATATACGTTTTCGATGGTCATGCCGTCATCATTGGTGGTCTGGTGGTACACCTTGTATGACGTAGGGTTGACCTGCGTGTATGCATGCAGTCGTTTGCCGTTGCACATTAACACAGAGTCAGCTTTTATCTTGCGTTTCTGGTTAAGGTTTATGGCTCCCTTGTACTCGCCTTTCTGCAATGCCGGTGCATTGTCGCTTTTTACGAGGTCAACCTCGTCGCCGTCGGCATTGATGAAATAAAACTGTGTTGAGTTGAGGCGGATGATGGGATATCTCACTTCCTGATGGTTGCATATCACTAGCGAGTCATTGTGGACGTAGAAATGCACAGGAGCACTGAGCGAGTCATTGTAAAACAATGTGTCGCCCTTAATACTGAAAAACACGTCACCGTCCATCTCGTTTATCCATGTGCCTTGCAGCTTTTGCTTGGCAGCCTTGTCTTCCTGCTGCACTGGGGATGTTTCGGTCTTTGATGTGCACGAAAATGTTAACAGGCAGATTATTAGGAAAATGGCAAGTTGTGCTTGTGATAATATGTGTTTTGCTTGCGTCATACTATATTAATATATGGCAAAATTACAATTTTTTATTGGAAGAAAAAAGATAATAAAGTTTTTTTATGTTAAATTCAACTTTTATTTGTTTGTTTGAAATAAAATGTGTAACTTTGCAAACCGATGAACGAACTTTCTCGACATATTGAAATACTTTTGCTGGACAATGATTGCGTCATTGTACCAGGGTTTGGTGGTTTCGTTGCCCACTATATGGTGGCAGAATATGATGAGAATGTTGAGAAGTTCTGTCCTCCTATGCGTACGTTGGGTTTCAACAGGCAACTTCAGTTAAACGATTCTTTGCTTATTCAGGCATACGTGGAAGCCTATGACATCAGTTATCCGGAAGCTTTGCGCCGTGTCGAGGCTGAGGTGGCAGAGGTGTATGCCCAGATAGAGTCTGAGGGATATTATGAGTTCAGTGGAGTCGGCGTGGTAAGCAAACTTTCTGACGGACGTTTTACCTTTGAACCTTGTATGGCGGGAGTGGTCACTCCTGCGCTATATGGACTGTCTTCATACATAATGCCTTCTGCACAAGTTGAAGAGAAGGAAGATGAAATGCAGCCTGTCGCAGTGATGGGTAATGTTGAGGATGAAAGCAATACAAGTCTGCCGGTTGTGGAGAAAGAGCTGGAAGACAGTGTTGTTGAAGAAGAGTTTGAGGAGTATGACGAGGAAGAAGAGTCTGGGCTGTTTATCAGTTACAGGAAGATGTGGTATGCTGCTGCAGCCGCAGTGATACTTCTGTTGTTGCCTTTGGCGTACAACTCGCTTACTGTCGGTAGGGGCAGCCAGAACAATGCAGTTATAAAGAGTTCTGTCGGCGACACCGGCATAGAGGTGGCGAGCAAGATAGGAGAGGGGATAGACAAGATAATGGATTCAAAAAACGACACGCCGAATAAGGTGGAAAGCAATGAGGCTGTCGGTGGCGAGAATAAAGAGAGTGTAAGAGAAGAAAGCAAGGCAAAGGAAGAAACCTCAAAGAAATACTCTATTATATTGGCAAGCCGTGTGAGTCAGAAAGGTGCGAACGAGTTTGTTTCGAGCCTTGAACGCGCTGGTTTGAATGAGGCTACAATCTGTGAGGTTGGAGCTATGAGAAGAGTGATGTATGGAAACTATTCTACGGAAAGTGAGGCAGAGAAGGCTCTGCGTCAGTTGAAGAAGAAAGACCGTAGGTTTGAAGGTACTTGGGTTCAGAAGATAGATTGATATTATGAAAAGGGTTAGGTGTCCCAAGTGCGACAATTACATAACTTTTGACGAGACACGCTATGAGGCAGGTCAGTCGCTGGTGTTCCAGTGTGACAACTGCGGCAAGGAATTTGGCATACGTATTGGTGTGTCAAAACTTAGGAATCGTCAGAAAGAAGAGAACCCTACATCAGAGGAAACGGATGAGGGAGTGGGAACAATCGTAGTTATAGAGAATGTATTTCATTACAAGCAGGTCTTGCCGCTGCGTATGGGCGACAATGTGATAGGTCGTTACATGAAAGGCTCAAAGTGTAATACGCCGATAGAAACCAATGATCCGTCTATCGATATGAATCATTGTGTGATTAATGTGTCGCGTGATAAAAAAGGCAAACTGAAATACGTTCTTCGTGACGGACCGAGTTACACGGGAACGTTTGTTGACAATCAAATTCTGGGTGACCGTGAGCGCCGTATAATAGAGGACGGAACGCTGTTTACGATAGGCGCTACATCCATAATTTTAAAGACAAGCAACTGATTTTGTCATTATATGCTGTTTTTTGACAATCATCAAAAAATCACCACTTTACGTAAAAAATAGGAAAAACTGTTTGCGCACACAGTTTTTTATTTGTACCTTTGCAGACGTAAAGGTAGATTGTATGCTTTTGTGTATGGCATCATCTGCTGAGTTATTAACTGGAGATCGGGAGATGCTTGATGTGGCACAACAGACCTGACGGACAGACACCCACATAGTCGGTCAGACCACCTGTACATCATCGCTCCACGAATCACATTCAAAACTGCTGCACGTTTGACGTTGCTCCGCAATAAGCAGACGTTGTTCCGTTTCAGTCATTAGACAATAGGTAAATGGTTCTGTGCAAGACTTAGGAATGTGAGGGTACGGGTTTCTGAAACTTTAACATTATGTATTTTTCAAAGATTGCAAAGGTAACAGTATTAACAACAGTATTAACCTTCGGATCATTCGCAGCCAATGCACGCGATAATGGTTCAAAAGCATTTGATTGGGATCCACTGATGGATGCCATCACGCATGTAGAGAGCAGAGGCGACAGCCGCGCCGTGAGCGGAAGATCATGTGGAGCAATGCAGATTACACCGATATTGGTACAGCAGTGCAACATGATTTTAAAAGAAAGAGGCGACAAGAGACGTTATACACTCAATGATCGCTTTAGTGTAAAGAAAAGCCGTGAGATGTTTGTACTCATTCAGAGTTACTACAATCCCACAAATAACGTGGAGAAAGCCATCCGCATATGGAACGGAGGCCCGCGTTACACAGTAAGAAGCACACAGCGTTATTACAAGCGCGTAATGAAAGCGTACAACAATTAACACCCACCAACAACCCTTTGCACCGACTCAGTCGGATTACGCTTGGGTGTGTTTCTGAATCTGACGTAGAAAAGTAGTTTAACAGATTAATACTTCAAAAAAAGAAGAGATGAACAGAACTTGTCCTCGTGACAGTCTGTCCATCTCTTTTTCTTTTTGCTTAACCCCAATTTTTTTCTTTTTGCTTAAAACAAAATCGGTCATTAGGATTTATGTCAGATGAGCGTTTGCTTAAATCCTAATGACCGATTTGTGTTACTATTGGTCCGCCTTTATACCAGTCCTACGGTTTTGATGTCCTGCTCCTTGTCGCAATAGTGGCAGCGTACGGTTCCGAGTTGCTTGTTGACCAGGAAGTATGTTGACATTGGCTCGTTGTTCGTTATGCACTTCGGGTTGTTGCATCGTATGATGCCATGCAGTTCGTCGGGCGTTTCCACCTTCTTCTTCTCTACCACCTCATAGTTCTTGATGATGCTCAGCACCACGTTGGGAGTAACTACGGAGAGACGTGAAATCTCTTCATCGGTGAAGAACTTGTCCGTTACCTTTATTATCCCCTTCTTTCCTATCTTCTTTGATGGATAATTGAAGCCTATGGTGACAGGTTCTGTAAGGCGATGCAGTTCCAGCAACTGCGCCACTTTATATGTCTTTTCTGCTGGTATGTGGTCAATCACTGTGCCGTTCTCCAGTGCGGCAACCAGTCGTTCTTTGATGTTCATAGTCAGTTGATTATTGTTTTGTCATTCTTTATGTCTTCGAGTGTGATGCCGAGGCAGCGGCAGAAGATTGCCTCGCGGGCATACAGGCCGTTCTGGGCCTGCTGTATGTAGTATGCGTGTGGATCGTCATCCACGTCGTATGCTATCTCGTTGACGCGCGGCAGCGGATGCAGTATCTTCATGTTTTCCTTTGACTGCGACAGCATGGCGCGGTTGAGGATATACACATTCTTTACGCGCTCATATTCAATGAGGTCAGAGAAACGTTCTTTCTGTACGCGTGTCATATAGATGATGTCAGCATCAGATATCACCTGTTCGTTGAAGTCGGTATGCTCCACATATTTTATTCCGTGCTCCTTGCAGTAGTCTTTGTATTCTTGTGGCATTGCCAGCTCTTTCGGTGCCACGAAATGGAATGTAGGATTGAAATGACGCATGGCTGTGATAAGCGAATGTACGGTACGTCCATATTTCAGGTCACCTACGAGATATATGTTCAGATTTTCCAGTGTGCCTTGTGTCTTATATATAGAGTACAGGTCGAGAAGGCACTGTGAAGGGTGCATGTGTGCACCGTCGCCGGCATTGACGATGGGCACGGGTGCAATCTCCGAGGCATACTGTGCGGCGCCCTCGATATAGTGGCGCATGACGATGACGTCGGCATAGTTGCTCACCATCAATATGGTGTCTTTCAATGTTTCGCCCTTTGTGGTGCTTGTAACCTTGGCATCAGAGAAACCGATGACGCGTGCACCGAGTCGGTTGGCTGCCGTCTCGAATGAAAGGCGGGTGCGTGTACTTGGTTCGAAGAACAGGGTGGCAACCACCTTGCCTTTGAGCAATTCGCGGTTGGGATGACGCTCAAACTCCTGTGCCATGGAGATGAGATACATTATCTCGTCCTTCGTGAGGTCTGCGATAGTGACAAAATTCTGTTTTTCCATAGATTTTACATTAATCATCTGCAAAGTTACGAAAAAAAATGCTGAAACGTCAAAGAAAAAGCAAAAAATTTGTCACTTTGATTTTTTTTTGTTAATTTTGCTTTTTTATTATACAACGATGAAATACTATCTTATTGCGGGAGAGGCATCGGGCGATTTGCACGCTTCGCGCCTCATAACATCACTGATAGCCGAGGATGCGGATGCAGAGTTTCGTTTTTTCGGCGGTGACAAGATGCTTGCGGCTGCGTCGGGACGTGGCACGCTGGTGCGTCATTACCGCGATTTGGCATACATGGGGTTCATCCCGGTACTCCTTCATCTGCGCACCATAATGAATGGCATGAAGCAGTGCAGGCAGGATATCAGCCAGTGGAAACCCGATGTTGTTATTCTCGTTGACTACGCCGGCTTCAATCTGAAGATGGCGAAGCATATAAAACAGACGAGGCTGCAGACAAAGGTATGCTACTACATCTCTCCCAAGATATGGGCGTGGAAGGAATACCGCATCAAGGACTTCAAGCGTTATGTTGACGAGATGTTCTGCATATTGCCGTTTGAGAAGGAGTTTTTTGAGCAAAAACATCAATACCCCGTGCATTATGTAGGTAATCCGACGGCAGAGGAGGTGAGAACTTTCATAGCAGAGGCTCATAAGGACAATGAGGCGTTTCTCCGTGACAATGCCTTGTCTGAGGAAAAGCCGATTGTCGCCTTGCTTGCCGGCAGCCGTCAGCAGGAGATAAAGGATAACCTTCCTGCCATGCTGGAAGCAACTAAGGACTTTGCTGGCCGTTGTCAGTTGGTGATTGCCGGTGCACCGGCTATAGACAGCGACTATTACGGACGTTTCACCAAGGGCTATGACGTGAAACTCCTTGGGCGCGGACAGACATACCAACTGCTGTATAATGCTGCTGCAGCTCTCGTTACCAGCGGCACGGCAACGCTTGAGACGGCATTGTTCAAGGTTCCGCAGGTGGTGTGTTACAAGACACCGTTGCCCTGGCTCATGCGTTGGGGCTTTGACCATGTGATAAAATGCAAGTACATCTCGCTGGTCAATCTTATCGCTGACAGGGAGGTGGTGAGAGAACTCTTCGCCGACCGCTTCTCCGTTGGGAACATACGCGCAGAGCTCGGCAGGCTTCTTGACGACGAATCCGTGAAGTCGCGGATGCTCAAAGACTACGACGATGTTGACAGCCGGCTGTCAGAGGGCAATGCACCTGCCAATACTGCCCGTATAATATCGTCGATGCTGAAAGACAAATGATTTTTATGAAGATACATACAAACAGAAATAACAAATGAGAAAGAAATTCATACGCGTACTTTGGATAATCATTGCGGTGATGTCGCTGCTCACTGTACTGACGTTCACGGCCATCTGGAACGGCTGGATAGGTTACATGCCTGACATGGAGGACCTGCAGAATCCCATCGACCGTTATGCTACGCAGATATACAGTGCCGACGGCAAGGTGCTCGGAACGTGGAACATGAACCGCGAGAACCGTGTGCGCGTGGATATCAACAAGGTCAGCACACATGTTGTTGAGGCTCTGGTGGCCACTGAGGATGCACGCTTCTATGACCATTCGGGCGTTGACTTCATCGCCCTTGCGCGTGCCTTCGTCAAGCGTGGACTGCTGGGACAGAAAGGTGCCGGTGGTGGCAGTACCATCACGCAGCAGTTGGCCAAGCAGGTGTATTCGGGCAAGGCTAACTCCACCATAGAACGCTTGATGCAGAAGCCGATAGAGTGGGTGATTGCCATCAAACTGGAACGCTATTTCACCAAGGAGGAGATAGTGATGATGTATCTCAACCAGTTTGACTTCCTTCACAATGCCGTTGGTATCAAGAATGCCGCCAGCACATATTTCAGCAAGGAACCCAAGGACCTTACACTTGAAGAGTCTGCCATGCTCATCGGCTTGTGCAAGAATCCATCATACTTCAACCCCGTGCGCCATGAGGAGCGCTGTCGTGAGCGCCGCAATGTGGTGCTCGGTCAGATGCTGAAGGCAGGCTACATCACCCAGGCGCAGTATGACGAGAGTGCGGCAAAACCCATAGAACTCAATTTCCACCGCATAGACCACAAGGACGGCAGCGCCACATACCTGCGCGAATTCCTGCGCCGCTACATGATGGCGGAGAAACCGAATCCGCACGACTACCCCAGCTGGCAGCAGGTGCAGTATGTGGTTGACAGCATCGCGTGGGAGCAAGATCCTCTCTACGGATGGTGCAACAAGAATACTAAGCGTGATGGCACACCTTATAATATATATATGGACGGCCTGAAGGTATATACTACCATCGATTCTGAGATGCAGCAGTATGCCGAAGATGCTGCCTATGCTCATGTGGCGAAGTATCTGCAGCCGGCGTTCAACAAGGAGAACCGCAACAAGAAGAATGCGCCGTTCACCAGCAAGCTCTCTAAGAAGGAGGTGGAGGAAATCCTCAACCGTTCCGTCATTCAGAGCGACCGTTACCGTGGCATGAAGGCAGCAGGGTATTCTGAGGATGATATACGTGCTTCGTTCAACGAGAAAACGGAGATGACGGTGTTTACATATCACGGCGAGGTTGACACGGTGATGACACCGATGGACTCCATACGCTACTACAAGACATTCCTGCGCACGGGCTTCATCTCTATGGATGCCCACACAGGTGCCGTCAAGGCATACGTCGGCGGTATGAACTTCTCTCATTTCCAGTATGACATGGCAATGACGGGCCGCCGTCAGGTAGGTTCCACCATCAAACCGTTGCTCTATTCCCTGGCGATGGAGAACGGCTTCACCCCCTGCGACCTTGCACCCAACGTGCAGCAGACATATATCGTGGCAGGCAACGCATGGACACCGCGCAATGGTTCGCGCTCTCACTATGGCGAGAACGTAACGCTGAAATGGGGACTGGCACAGTCAAACAACTGGATTTCGGCTTACCTGATGTCTAAACTCGACCCGGGACAGTTTGTCAACCTGCTCCATCAGTACGGCATCAACAATCCGGAGATTCATCCTTCCATGGCATTGTGTCTCGGTCCTTGTGACATCACCGTGGCAGAGATGGTCAGTGCCTACACTGCCTTCGCCAACCGCGGCATACGCTGTGCACCGCTCTTCGTGACGCGCATCGAGGATGCCAACGGTCAGGTGATAGCACGCTTCGAGCCTCGTATGAATGAGGTCATCTCAGAGGAGTCGGCAAAGCGCATGCTCGTGTTGCTGCAGGGCGTCGTCAACGGCGGTACTGGTAGCCGTCTGCGCTTCAAGTATAATGTCAATGCCCAGATGGGCGGCAAGACTGGTACCACCAACCGCAACTCCGATGCATGGTTCATCGGCGTTACGCCCGACCTCGTCAGCGGTGTGTGGGTAGGCGGAGAAGACCGCGACATCCACTTCGACAACATGGCTTACGGTCAGGGTGCCTCCATGGCATTGCCGATATATGCCTATTTCATAAAGAAGGTGTATAAGAATCCGGGGTTGCCCTACAAGGAGAACGCCAAGTTCCCGCTACCTGCCGGTTATGACGGCTGCACGGGCATGGAGAGCGGCGACGATGAGTATGCCGGCGATGACGTGGGGCAGACCGACATTGACGAAGTCTTTGAGTAGAAGGCTGGTTCGGCAGATGCCGACTTGCGGCAGATATAGAAACGAATTACCGTAATTGTCCATAATTTCCATAATAATTAATGTGAACTTGACGAAATAAATATTCTTTATCGTTAATGTCGTTAATATAAACCATTAATGTCATTAAAATATAAGGGTAAAGCATTAATGGTATTAATGAATGAAGATTAACGGCATTAACGTAAAAAGGCCATAATGACCAATGCCGCGAACCTTAATAAAACTTAATAAGTAAGGGAATATTAGGCTGTCTCGGAAATTATTCGTATCTTTGCAAAAATATTGACTTTAATCAAAAATGTATAACTATAATCAACACTATGAAACAATTTAACGACGAGAACTTCCTGCTCGAGACCAAGACTGCGCAGGACCTTTACCACAACCATGCGGCAAAGATGCCAATCATCGACTATCACTGCCATCTCATACCACAGATGGTAGCTGAGAACAAGCGCTTCGAGTCTATCGCACAGATCTGGCTCATGGGCGACCACTACAAGTGGCGCGCTATGCGCTCCAACGGCGTTGATGAGCGTTTCTGCACAGGCAAGGACACCACTGACTGGGAGAAGTTCGAGAAATGGGCAGAGACAGTGCCTTACACTTTCCGCAACCCTCTCTATCACTGGACACACCTCGAGCTGAAGACCGCCTTCGGCATCAACGAGACTCTGAACCCGGAGAATGCCCGTGAGATATTCGACAAGTGTAACGAACTCATTGCCAACGATCCGAAGTTCACTCCGCGCGGACTCATGGAGCACTACAACGTAGAACTCGTGTGCACCACTGACGACCCGGCTGACTCTTTGGAGTATCATGACGTGGTTGCTGCCGACAAGACTTGCAAGACACGCATGATTCCTGCATGGCGTCCTGACGCTGCCATGAACATCGAGGCTGTGACATTCAGGGCATACATGGAGAAGCTCAGCAATGTGTCGGGCGTGGAGATAAAGAAATTCGCCGACCTCATCGACGCTCTGCAGAAACGTCACGATTTCTTCGCATCGAAGGGTTGCAAACTCTCTGACCACGGCATCGAGGAGTTCTACGACGAGCCATATACCGACGCAGAGATTGATGCAATCCTCGACAAGGCCCTCACAGGTAAGGAAGTGACCGTTGAGGAACAGCGCAAATATAAGCATGCCTTCCTCAAGGAGATGGCTATCATGGACTACAACGCCGGTTGGACACAGCAGTTCCACTATGGCGCCATCCGTAACAACAACACCAAGATGTTCAACCTGCTCGGCGCTGACACAGGCTTCGACTCTATCGGTGAGTTCACAACAGCTAAGGCTTGCTCACACTTCCTTGACGAACTCAACGTTGCTGGCAAACTCACAAAGACCATCCTCTACAACCTTAACCCATGTGCCAACGAGGTACTTGCCACTATGCTCGGCAACTTCCAGGACGGCTCTTGCCCAGGCAAGATACAGTGGGGCTCAGGATGGTGGTTCCTCGACCAGAAGGACGGCATGGAGAAGCAGATGAACGCTCTCTCACTGCTCGGACTGCTCTCACGCTTCGTAGGTATGCTGACCGACTCTCGCTCGTTCCTCTCATACCCACGTCATGAGTACTTCCGCCGCACCATGTGTAACCTCCTTGGCAACGACATCGAGAAGGGCATGGTACCGTTCACTGGCTACGAAGAGAAGCGTGTTCGCCAGATGGTGGAAGACATCAGCTACAACAACGCGAAGAACTACTTCCAGTTCTAAGAAAGCATCTATTCAGCGAATACCATATTAATGGAATTTTATTCTCTGCTAGGCACCATAATTTGTCGTTGATACCATAAATTTCATCATTAATTTATGATAGAATTCATGATATTAATGAAAATTACATGGTACGCCGTAGGCAAAAAAAGCATATTCGCTGAACGGTCACCTAAGAAATCGGACATTTTGGCAAATGTTAAAAATGTAAAGTTTTCTTAATTCGGTGTAATAGCTATCATATTACATAGTAAAAGCTATCGTTTTATAGTGCAATAGCTATCACTTTGCACTGCAAAAGCTATGCTTTTACAATATAAAAAGGCACGTTTTAGTCCGCAACGGGTACTAAAACGTGCCTTTTTTGCATTCTCTTCAAATTTTCAAAAACACCCGACCCTGTATTTCTCGTTTTAAGGCCGTTTTTAGATGGGGTACCCCTTTTCTGGACACAGGGTCCACCAGCCTCGAAAAACTCGCTTAAAATGAGTTTTCTTGGGAGTGGAGAAATAGAACAAAGCCCCCCCCGGCCCTCAATAGTCTTTTCACCCCGTAGGAGGGGGAAGTGAATAGTGAATAATGAATAGTGAATAATACGCTGATGACACGGACTTGATGACAAGTCAAACCGTAACTTTCATTCTTCATTCTTCATTCTTCATTCTTCATTCTTCATTCTTAACTCTTAACTCTTAATTCTTAACTCTTAATTCTTAATTTTTATTCCCTTTTTCTTTGTTGTTTTATATTTTTTTTGTAACTTTGCATTTGGTAATAAAAAGTGTGCCGATATTCTGACATATAGTACGCTATTTATTTCTTTTGCACTTGCTAAATAAATTACGTAATTTAAACATAACCTGAAGAAAAAATGAATAAAAAGACTTTTATCCGTCCCGAGGTGAGGCTAACTGCCTTTGAGGCACAGGACATCCTCGCAGCAAGTATTGGGAATGTTGACGACCCAAACAACAACCCAAACAGTGGTACAAACCAGTTCTCAACAGAACCGCTCAACCCAGGCAACTTCGACTGGACCAGCGGAGGACTCGGAGGATAAAGATACAATTTTTAGACAACGAATTTCACTAATTACACGAATTGCCATGCGGAGTACTGCATAGATAAATTCGTACAATTCGTATAATTCGTAGTTTAGACAACGAATTTCACTAATTAAACGAATTACCATGCGGAGTACTGCATAGATAAATTCGTACAATTCGTATAATTCGTAGTTTAGACAACGAATTTCACTAATTACACGAATTGCCATGCGTGGTACAG
>JAEEHW010000095.1 GCA_016281055.1 Prevotella sp. | reverse complement strand
GCTGACCTCAGCAAGGCGATATACGTTAGCCTCGCGAGCGCGGTAGTCACCACCCTTTACGGTGTCGTAGAAGAGGCGATATACTGAGTCGCCGTCGTTCTGATAGTTCTTTGCTGCATTGATACCACCCTGCGCAGCGATGGAGTGAGCGCGGCGTGGTGAGTCCTGAATGCAGAAGTTAAGTACGTTGAAGCCCATTTCACCGAGTGAAGCGGCAGCACTGGCACCTGCCAGACCTGTACCCACGACGATGACGTCGAGCTTCAGTTTGTTCTTTGGGTTAACCAGACGCTGATGAGCCTTATAGTTGGTCCACTTCTCTGCTACTGGTCCCTCAGGTATTCTTGAATTTAATGTTTTCATAATTAACCGACCCCCCTCCTTGTGCCTCCCCCGTGAGGGGAGGAGAATATATGGCCAGAAGGTTTTTATGGGGTAATTTCTAAGTTTTTGAAAATCTTTTTGTCTTATAAAATACGTGACTTCCCCCTCCACTCGGGGAGGGGTCAGGGGTAGGGGTTGCTTACAGGCTCTGTATGTAGAACCATACCACTACGCTGGCGAAACCAAGGCAGAGAGCGGTAACGTATGCAATGCCGATTACCTTCCAGCGTGTGAACCACACCTTGCCGCTCAGACCCATTGTCTGCAGCATGCTCCAGAAGCCGTGTGACAGGTGGAACCACAGTGCTGTGAGCCATACGAGGTACAGCACCACATAGCCGGCGTGTGAGAAAATCTCCTGAATCCAGTAAGCACCGTCAGTGCTGTGAGCCAGGTCGCCGTTGCCGGTGAGGTCAACGAGCATCATCTTTGCCCAGAAGTCATACAGGTGCATGCCCAGGCCGAAGAGCACGATGAGACCGAGCACCAGCATGTTCTGGCTGGCCCACTCCACCTTTGACGGCTTGTCAGTAACGGCATAGCGCTCAGTGCCGCGAGCCGCCCTGTTCTGCATCGTCAGGATGAAGGCGTAGATAATGTGAATGACTGCCAATGCCGCAAGCGCCAGTGTAGCCACTACGGCATACCAGTTGGCACCGAGCATTTCACAAATCATGTTGTAGCCCTCTGCAGAGAACAGTGCCACAACATTCATTGACATGTGGAATGTCAAGAACAGGATGAGGGCCATGCCAGTAACAGCCATGATGACCTTCTTCCCGATTGAAGAGTTAAATAACCACATAGTTTTTTGTTGTTAAGATAAAATTATTTATGTTATTGTTTTAATTGTTTTTCGTATGGCGTTATAATTCTTTTTTATGAAAACACACGTAATATGCTACAAAATTAAATATTTTTTGTGAATTGTCAAAGCAAAACATATAGATTTTCATTTTTTTTCCTTACTTTTGCAACGAAATTATATTTCGGATATTCTTTTTAGCATATACACTTTACAAAACATACTTCATGAAATTATATTACGACGTTATCGTGGTCGGCGGAGGCCACGCCGGTTGTGAGGCGGCTCACGCAGCTGCAATGATGGGTGCAAAGACTTGCCTCGTCACCATGGACATGAACAAGATTGCGCAGATGTCGTGCAATCCTGCCGTGGGCGGCATCGCCAAGGGACAGATAGTGCGCGAGGTGGATGCGCTGGGCGGCGGCATGGGCATCGTCACCGACATGACGGCCATACAGTTCCGCATGCTGAACAAGTCGAAGGGACCGGCCATGTGGAGCCCGCGCGCACAGTGCGACCGTGGAAAGTTCATCTGGCAGTGGCGCACCATGCTCGACAATACACCCAACCTTGACATTTGGCAAGACCAGGTGGAGGAGCTGATAACGACCCCCACCCCTGCCCCTCCCCAAGGGGAGGGAAACATTACCTCTCCTAACAAAAAAGACTATGGCCAGGACACCAAATCTTCTCCCTCCCCTTGGGGAGGGGCAGGGGTGGGGGTCGCAGGCGTACGCACCATCTGGGGCTGCGAACTCTACGCTCCGGCGGTGGTGATAACCGCCGGCACGTTCCTCAACGGACTGATGCACATCGGGCGCAAGATGGTGCCGGGGGGCAGGTGTGCCGAACCGGCGGCACTGCATCTTACGGAGAGCATCAACGCCCTGGGCATCACGTCGCAGAGGATGAAGACTGGCACGCCGGTCAGGATAGACCGCCGCTCAGTGCATTTCGAGGATGCCACCATACAGCCAGGCGAAGAAGTGACGTCGCTCTTCAGCTATATGGGGAATAAGTCGGATTTATCGGAAAATTCCGAATACTCAGAACACTCCGAGAACTCCGAAAAATCTGATTACTCCGAAAAATCAGAGAAATCAGAAAAATCAGAAAAAAACGGTAACTCAAATTCTTCACTCTTCACTCTTCATTCTTCACTTGCGGCCCAAGGCCGCACACTCCCCTGCTGGACCTTCAACACCACGCCGGAGTGTCATGAGATTCTCCGCAGCGGATTGGCGGATTCACCGCTATACAACGGACAGATTCAGTCCATAGGACCGCGATACTGCCCTTCAATCGAGACAAAGCTCGTAACCTTCCCCGACCGCGACACGCATCCGCTGTTCCTCGAACCCGAAGGTACCGACACAAACGAAATGTATCTCAACGGTTTCTCGTCGTCGCTGCCGATGGATGTGCAGCTGGAGGCTCTGAAGAAAATCCCTGCACTGCGCGACGTGAAGATATACCGTCCGGGATATGCCATAGAATACGATTTCTTCGACCCTACGCAACTCAACCACTCGTTGGAATCGAAAATTTGTCGCGGACTGTTCTTCGCCGGACAGGTGAACGGCACCACCGGCTACGAGGAGGCTGCCGGACAGGGTCTGGTGGCTGGCGTCAATGCGGCTCTCTATGCCGGACACCGTGCCTCCGCAGGAAACATGGCAAACGAGAGCGATGAATACGCTCCTTTCGTGCTCCGCCGCGACGAGGCTTACATCGGTGTTCTCATCGATGACTTGGTGACGAAGGGCGTTGACGAGCCTTACCGCATGTTCACCTCGCGTGCTGAATACCGCATACTGCTCAGACAGGACAATGCGGATGCCCGACTGACGGAGAAATCACATAAATTAGGACTTGCCACCACAGAGCGCCTGAAGGTATGGAAAGACAAGGAACAGAGAATCAACGATATCATCGACTTCTGCCGCAACTCAAAGATAAAACCTGCTTTCATCAACGATGAACTGGAGAAAATAGGCAGCACCACGCTCTCTGGCAGCACACGCATATACGACCTGCTCGCACGCCCCGGCATCACGATGGAATGGCTCGTAAAGAATATTCATTTCATGAAGAAGGCTGTCTCCTACTCCACCACCCGCGACATAGAGATTGCCGAAGCCGTGGAGACGCTGATAAAATACAGCGGTTACATCGAGCGCGAGCGCAACGAAGCGGAGAAGATGCACCGACTGGAGGACATACGCATACGCGGCCACTTCAACTATGACGACATACAGAGTCTTTCCACCGAGGCACGCCAGAAGCTGACGAAGATTAACCCCGAAACACTGGCGCAGGCATCGCGCATACCGGGTGTCAGTCCTTCTGACATCAACGTGCTTCTGGTGCTGATGGGAAGGTAGTTTTTTTCATCACCGAAAGAACTACTGTCATTACATGGCACCGTAGAAAAAAAACACGCATTATTATAAATCTATTAAACACTTTAATACAAAACGATTATGAAAAAAGTATTTATGTTCGTGGTTCTTGCTGCCATGACTTTGATTGCAAGTGCCCAGAATGACGGTCTTAAGACCTTTGACGGCAAAATGTTCAGTTGTCTGTATCCTGCCGAATACGCTGCAGAGGATCCTTGGATGGACGAAGTATTCAACGCATACATTGAGGGCACTCCATGCCATTTCAATGCAGGAATCAGCGCTGATGTGGAGTTTTCAGACGCAGACATCAAGAACTGGGGCGAAGGCACGGCAAGGGATCAGAAAGAGTTTATGAAAGGCTGGAAGGTTGAGCCATGTGTTGTTAAAGGCAAGGCCGTCTATGTCATCTCTGAAGGTAAAGAGGACAACGTGCCATCTGTTCAGGTGCAGTATCTGGTTAACACACCAAGCAAGCACGTCTTCAGCGGACGCTTTTTATTCCTTAAGAAGGACGAGGCAAAGTATAGGCCTCTCATAGAAAAGATACTTGCTTCGTTCAAGGCCAAATAAGGCATCGTAAAAGCTATCGTATTACCGTGTAAAAGCTATCGTATTATACAGTAAAAGCTATCGTATTATACAGTAAAAGCTATCATATTACAGCGTAATATGATAGCTTTTACAATATTCTGATTATCTTGCAGTTATGATTACTTCTCCTTGATAGAGCTGAGTATCTTTTCAATCAGCGGCTTGTACGTGCCTTCCTCGCTCACTGGGAAGGAAATCTCACCTGTGAACAGTCTCTTTGACTTCGGGGCTACGCATGCAAAGTCATACGTCACCATCTTCACCATTTCACCGTCAAAGTCCTTTTCGTTTATCAGCTCACGGCGCATGGTCATGGTCAGACCTTTGTAAACAGGAGCGTCTGCCTTGTAGGAGCCGCCGGCATTAAACACCTTGTACAGGTTGTCGGCATAGTACTTGAACTCCTGCTCATTCGACTTAGTAACTTCATTGTAGGATATCTGCATCTTGTGCTTGTCGTCGTCAGTCTGTGCCACAAACATATTTGCGAAGAAACCCTCGTCTTCAGGGTCGTCAGCCTCAAAATTGCCAGGATACTGACATGCGAACGACTTGTTCTCCCATGATTTAAACTCTACGGCATTCTGTGCGCCGACTGTCATCGTCATGGCTGCAAGAGCCATCATCATAAAAAACTTTTTCATCTCTGTTGTTATAATTGATTAATATTGTTTCAATTAAAGAGTTTACAAATGATATCCGTGCAAAATTACAAATATTCTATTAAACAACCAAGATTTTCACTGTTTTTTTTCAATGAATGAAAAAAAGTTCGTAAATTTGCACTTGTAAATCAGAGACGTGCGCCAATCTTCGATTGACACGCACTATTTCCTTCGTACGATAACATTGCACCAAGAAGAGTTGAAGAATTAAAGAGTTGCTGATAAACCCACTTTAATAATAAAAATTCGTTTAATTCGCTTAATTCGTTGTTAAAAGAAAAATAAAATAATTTGTAATAATACAATGAAAAAGAAACTTTTCAGGTCATATACAGGCATGGCAGCCGTGTGCGCCATGCTTGTCTTTGTTTCGTGCGGCAATGACATCGAACTGACCAATGATGCACCGGTCAAGGGTGAATACAAGGTTACCTTCACTGCCAGCCAGGAGAGCAGTGCCACACGCACCGCCCTCAACGGCACCGACGTGGTGTGGCAGGCAGGCGATGCCATCACTGTGTTTGACGGCGTTGGAGCTAACCGCACGTTTGAACTCGCAACGGGTGCAGGAAGAACAATAGGCCAGTTTGAAGGCACCATCACCGTGACGGAGCCGAAGAAATACTGCGCGGTATATCCTGCTGTGGCAAATGCAACAATCGATGCTGTTTACGGTATCAGCGGACTGTCACTCCCCGTGGAGCAGACAGCCACCCCCGGCAGTTTCGACCCACAGGCTGCCATCATGACTGCACGCAACGACAATGCAGATGGTATAGTGGACAAGGAGAAAGACCTCACCCTCGGTGAGTTTAAGCACGTCTGCACCTTCGTCAAGGTGACCACCACGGAGCCATACGACAAGATAACATTTACTTCTAATGATGGTGAACGCATCGCTGGAGGTTTCATTGCCTATGTTGACGAAAACGGCATTTCCACTGTCACACCAGATAATGCTACATCGCCTTCAGTCAGCCTTATTCCCGCAGACGGCGAGACAGAGATAGCCGCCGGCACATATCTCATCGCCATATTCCCAAGAACGCTTGAGCATGGCTTCACCATGAGCTGCAGCAAGAACGATGTTACGAACAACCAGTTTACTGCCATGACACGCTCGTATAACAATGCTGTGGAAGAAACTGTTTTTGCACGCCATAACGTGGTAAACATGGGCACGGTGAGCGAAGCAAACGGCTGGACACTATTTACTCCTACATACGTTGACCTCGGCTTATCGGTGAAATGGGCAACGTGCAATGTCGGTGCTACCACCCCTTATGGCTACGGAGACTATTTCGCATGGGGTGAGACTACTCCGAAGGATATTTACAATTGGACTACATACAGATACACCACCGATGGAGGCTCAACATTAACAAAATACAATGCTACCGACCTCAAGACCGTGTTCGATGTCGCTGACGATGCAGCCACGGCCAACTGGGGCGACGCATGGCGCATGCCGACCTCTGAGGAACAGCAGGAACTGATGAAGAAGTGCTACTGGGAGTGGACAAACAACTATAACAACACCAACGTCAGGGGCTTTATAGTTTATAAAGCAAAGGATCCCGACGACAAGGGCGTAATAAAATCTTCCAACAGTAATACTACCACAGCAGAAAACTACGATGCAGCCACCGACAACCACATTTTCCTTCCTGCTGCCGGCAATCATTATGGGAATCATCTTGACGGTGACGGTTTGTATGGCCGCTATTGGTCTTCCTCACTCAATGAAGAAAACCGAAAGAATGCAGAAAGAATATATTACGGCCCAACTGTAGTAGGCACAAGCAAAACTCTCCGCTACTATGGTTTTTCAGTACGCCCTGTACTTGTAAAGGATTGAAAAATTGAAAAGTTGAAAAGTTGAAGAATTGAAGAATACAAATTTCCGGCGGTACTCCATAACTTAGGAATACCGCCGGAAGTTGTTATGACCACTATGGAGATTTGTGGAATATAAAATTATTAATGACATTAATGGTTTATATTCACGACATTAACGATAAAAATAGTTTCGTCGAGTTCACGTTAAACAATAGGAACGCTACAACATTTTGCCGATAATCTCAAATTCTATCACTGCTTTAGCATGATAATGCTGTTTTTTGCATCTTTTCTTTGCAGAATAAACTATTTTCATTAACTTTGCACCGTTATACAATGCACAATTCACAATGCATAATGCACAATGCACAAATCTTAACTCTTAATTCTTAACTCTTAATTCCAAAAGCGTACTAACTAAAAACATAGATCATATATGAAAAAAAGCATTTTGTTTATAATCTGTCTGCTCATGGCCGTGGCAGTCAAGGCGGACGAAGTTTCCTACTACTTCTGGAAAGGTGAACTCAACGACACTGAGGTGAAGATGGCATGTGCCGTAAAGGACGACATCATGACCGGTGAAATCTTCCAGAACATCGACGGTGAAACCGTGGTTTGCAACGTGGCCGGAATGAAAAACGGCAATATGTTTGACATCAAGGCATACCGTGAAATAGAGGGCGAAGGCATCGTACACATCTATTTCCTCCGCGCGGAAATAAAAAACGGCGATTTGACCGGCATCACACAGAACGACGGCAAGAAGTTCAAACTCAAGAAATACTCCGATCCATACGCCTACTCCATCAATCAGCAGCCGGGCATATACAGCAGTCCGTACATCGAGGGAAAGACATACAGCTTCAGCGGATGGGACCACGGCGGCGAATACCTTTACCAGAACCACATGGACGTGAAGGGTGAGCTTACACTGTACTACAAACCCGACTATCAGTCATTCACCCTGTCCATACGCCGTGACTCAGAAGCCAACGGCTACGGCAACGACGCACTGGTCGGAATCAACGGCATCACTCCCGACGAGAACACCGGCAACTTCAACACCAAACTGCCAGGCTGCGACTACCGTTTCAGCGTGAAGTTCTACGACCACTTCCTCGTAATCCGCCCAATCAGCGGCTCACCGTCAAAGTGCTTCGGCAGCGGAGCCGGCATCGTGGGAATATACATCATGGTGCCCGCCAAGGGATAATACTTGCATACAACAAAAGACTTATGCACCGTGAAAAGTGTGCGCAACAAGATATCGCGCCCTTTCCACGGTGCATTTTCTATTTATGACAGTATCGTCACCGTCCTTTTATCACAAAACCGTGCTTTTTATCCCACACACTTGGAAATTCCCGCAACTATTTGTAACTTTGCATCATCAAAACATACGAGAAGAAAATGAATATACTGATAATCAACGGAAGTCCACGAAAGAATGGACTGATTTCGCAGATGCTCGGCATCATGAAAGAGGAAGCAGAGAAACGTGGCGACATGGTAGAAACGGTATATACCAACGACCTTACCGTGAAGCCCTGCACTGGCTGCATGGCATGCCGTACGAAAGAGGAATGCGTGCTCCCTGAGGACGATTCGCAGCGCACACTGAAGATGATACAGCAGGCCGACGCCATCATCATGGGCGCCCCTTGCTACTGGGGCAACATCCCCGGACAGATGAAACTGATGTTCGACCGTCAGGTTTACGGTATGATGCGCGACACTCCGCGATTCCCCGAGCCGCTGATGAAAGGCAAGAAATGTATCCTCATCAGCACCTGCACCACGCCCTGGCCCTGGAACATCCTGTTCAAGCAGTCGCGCGGAGCCATCCGTGCCATGCGTGAAATCGCCCATTATGCCGGTTTCAAGATAG
>JAEEHW010000094.1 GCA_016281055.1 Prevotella sp. | reverse complement strand
GCGCAAGCGATAGGCAGCAGACCTACCGGTGTGAGCACAGAGAAACGTCCACCTACATTATCAGGAATGATGAATGAACGGTAGCCCTCCTTGTCTGCACATGTACGTGCAGCACCCTTCTTAGCGTCAGTGACTGCAACGATAAGGCTCTTTGCAGCCTCCTTGCCCACCTGTGCCTCGAGCTGAGTCTTGAGCAGACGGAAGGTGAGAGCAGTCTCGGTAGTAGTACCAGACTTAGAGATGTTGATGATAGCGAAAGTCTTGCCCTTGAGGTAAGAGGTAAGCTCATAGAGATAATCCTCACCGATGTTGTTGCCGGCGAAAACCACCGCAGGAGTCTTGTCGTCCTTAACGAGCCACTGGAAAGAGTTTGACAGACCTTCGATAACACATTTAGCACCGAGGTATGAACCACCGATACCAGCAACGACGATAACCTGTGCCTTTGAACGCAGGTCGGCAGCCACAGCCTTCACCTCAGCGAGGAACTCAGGTGTGATAGATGATGGCAGATGGAGCCAGCCGAGGAAATCGTTGCCAGGTACAGTGCCCTCTTCAAGTCCTTTGCGGGCTGCCATTGCTTTGTCTTTGAGTGCCATTACAGCTCCTGCTGGGAGAAACTGCTGGGCTTTTGTGATGTCAAGTGAAATGCTTTTCATTTTGTTTATAGTTTGTTAGTTTTGTATGTTCGTTCTATCTCTTTTTAATTCTAAAAAAGCACGAATATCCGTGTGTGAAAACTCGCGGACATTCGTGCTCCCTGATGTATGCTGATGAGAATTTACTTCTTGATGTTGCCGTAGCGCTGCTGGAAACGATCCACGCGACCTGCGGTATCAACGAGTTTGCTCTTACCTGTGTAGAATGGGTGAGAGGTGTTAGAGATTTCTATCTTTACTACAGGATAGGTCTCGCCCTCGAATTCTACTGTGTCGTTAGTCTTACATGTTGACTTTGAGAGGAACATATCGCCATTTGACATGTCCTTGAACACTACTGGACGGTAGTTCTCTGGATGAAGTTCTTTTTTCATTTCTTTTCTTTGTATTGTCACGCCGCAAATAGGCGTGCTGATGTTAATAATTTATTTTGCGGGTGCAAAGTTACTGCTTTTTTTTGAATTGTGCAAGAAAAAACAGGATAATTTTTTATAAAGCGTTGAGTACTTGCTCTTTTATCTGTTCGAGCTCGTCTTTCATCTGTACTACGATGTTTTGCATTTCTGCCTGGTTGCTTTTGGAACCGGTGGTGTTTATCTCGCGTCCCATCTCCTGGGCTATGAATCCGAGTTTCTTACCCTGGCTCTGTGGCTCGTCCATAGTGTCGCGGAAATATTTCAGGTGGTTGGTGAGGCGTTGCTTCTCCTCTGAGATGTCGAGCTTCTCTATATAGTATATGAGCTCCTGCTCCAGACGGTTTTTGTCATACTCTACCTCTGGAAGTGCTGCGAGGTTGTCAGTAAGACGCTGGCGGATTTTTTCTACGCGTGACTGTTCCCAAGGTTCTATTTCCTTCATCAGGCGTGCGATGTTGTCAAGCTTCTCTTCAAACTTGAGACGCAGTGCTGCGCCCTCCTGGCGGCGGAAGTCTTCAAGTTCCTTGAGGGCCTCATTGACAGTCTTGCAAACCTGTTCCCATTCCTCGTCGCAAAGAGATTCAACCTCGCCTACGGTCAGTACACCCGGCATGCGCACAAGCATCTTCATCATGTCGGCTGTTGATACGCTGTCGCCACCAATCTCGGCTTCCACTTTGCGCAGCTGCTCGTAGTAGTTGCTTATCATGGGGATGTTGATGGTTTGCGCATCGCTGGTTGTCTCGCGCTCTATCCAGATTGAGAAGTCAATTTTACCACGTATGACGCTATCCTGAATCATACGGCGCAGTTCCATCTCTTTCTCGCGGTAGATGGGTGCAATGCGTGTCTGGCAATCAAAGTTCTTAGAATTGAGGGCTTTCACCTCAACGTGTATTGTTTTGTCCTGAAATGTTGCCACGGACTTGCCGTAGCCAGTCATTGATAATAGCATGTTGCTTATTGGTTTGTTACGAAATACAAAGTTACAAAAAAAAAATGAGAAAACGCATTGTATAACAAGAAAAAACAATAAATATTGTCATTGTGGCATATTTGCATGACGTAGTGGCACGAGTTGTGCGTTTGGAATATGATTTGGATTATGATAAACAGCGAAACAGCGATATAACGGGATATCGGAATATCGACATATCGACATATCGTGATAACGTAATAACGCGATAACGAAAAAAATCATTTAATAAATAAAGAAAGGAGTTAGATTATGATGATGAATCAAGAACAAGCAATGGGCGGCAAGGAAGCACTGAGCCGCTTCTGCAAAAACCTCGTGGCTGATGCCAAGTCGGGCAAGCTCGACCCGGTGATAGGCCGTGACGACGAAATCCGACGCGTACTGCAGATTCTGTCGCGCAGAACGAAGAACAACCCTATATTAATAGGTGAGCCGGGTACGGGCAAGACTGCCATAGCCGAAGGACTGGCGCAGCGCATAGTGCGCGGTGACGTGCCGGAGAACCTGAAGGACAAGGAGATATTCACCCTTGACATGGGTGCGCTGGTGGCTGGTGCGAAATACAAAGGTGAGTTTGAGGAACGCCTGAAGGGTGTCATCAACGGCATCATAGAATCGCAGGGCAAGTATATCCTCTTTATTGATGAGATACACACTCTCGTTGGTGCCGGAGGAGGCGAGGGCGCCATGGATGCAGCCAACATATTGAAGCCGGCACTGGCGCGTGGCGAACTGCGTGCCGTGGGTGCAACGACGCTCAACGAATACCAAAAGTATTTTGAGAAGGACAAGGCACTGGAGCGCCGTTTCCAGATAGTGATGGTTGACGAACCAGACGAGATGAGTGCCATCTCAATACTGCGTGGACTGAAGGAGCGTTATGAGAACCATCACCGCGTGCGTATCCAGGATGATGCATGTATTGCCGCCGTCACTTTGTCTGAGCGTTATATCTCAGACCGTTTTCTGCCTGACAAGGCCATAGACCTTATGGATGAGGCTGCTGCTAAACTGCGCATGGAGCGCGACTCCGTGCCGGAGGAACTTGACGAACTGGAGCGTCGGCTGAAACAGCTTGAGATAGAGCGTGAGGCCATAAAGCGTGAGGACGACAAGGAGAAACTGGCGGAACTCAACAAGACCATCTCTACGCTGCAGGACGAGCAGATGCGTATGCGCTCGGAGTGGGTGAAGGAGAAGAATCTCGTTGACAAGATTCAGCAGAACAAGCAGGAGATAGAGCGTCTGCGCTTCGAGGCTGACAAGGCTGAGCGCGAGGGCAACTACGGCAAGGTGGCAGAGATACGCTACGGCAAGCTGAAAGAGTTGGAGGAGGGAATAAAGAAGGTGCAGGAGGAAATATCTTCTGGTGCTGCCAAGATGGTGCGTGAGGAGGTCACCGCCGACGACATAGCCGAGGTGGTAAGCCGCTGGACCGGTATCCCCGTTACACGTATGATGCAGAGCGAACGCGACAAGCTGCTGCACCTTGAGGCAGAACTGCACAAGCGCGTGATAGGTCAGGACGAGGCCATTCAGGCAGTGAGCGATGCCGTGCGCCGCAGTCGTGCCGGACTGCAGGATCCGAAGCGTCCGATAGCCTCTTATATATTCCTCGGTACCACTGGTGTCGGTAAGACGGAACTGGCAAAGGCTCTGGCAGACTATCTCTTCAACGATGAGCAGATGATTACGCGTATCGACATGAGCGAGTATCAGGAGAAGTTCAGCGTGACACGTCTTATCGGTGCGCCTCCGGGATATGTAGGTTACGACGAGGGTGGCCAACTCACTGAGGCCGTGCGCCGCAAACCATACAGTGTGGTGCTGTTTGATGAGATTGAGAAGGCGCACCCGGATGTGTTCAACACCTTGTTGCAGGTATTGGATGACGGTCGTCTGACGGACTCAAAGGGTCGCGTGGTGAACTTCAAGAACACCATAATAATAATGACCAGCAACCTTACGATGGATCAACTGTATGGCCGCGCCCCGATACTCGACGGCAACGGCATGGTGAAGCCGCCTATCCGTCCGGAGTTCCTCAACCGTATTGACGAGATAATCAACTTCAGTCAGCTGTCTAAGGAGCAGATAAGTGAGATAGTGCGCCTGCAGATGAATCGCGTGGCAAAGATGCTGGCATCGCAGGGCTTCACGCTCAACGTGACCGATGCAGCAGTGGCTACGCTGGCAGAGGCTGGCTTCGACCCGGACTTCGGCGCACGTCCTGTGAAACGTGCCATACAGCGCGACGTGCTCAACGCACTTAGTAAGCAGTTGCTTGCCGGTACGGTGACGAAGGACAAGCCGATAGTGGTTGACAGCAAGGACGGTGTGATAGAGTTCAGAAACTAATTGTTTTTTAGGTTATGTGATAAAAAAGAACTGCGTATGGGAATGATTTCCCGTACGCAGTTTGTGTGTTGTATAAGGAGTGGTGTGCTCCTCTGTGCGAGTCATACTCGCTGGGGTGGGTCTTTTTGTTTAGTTCGCCTTGAACATTTCCTTTATGCCGCCGATAGAACCCATGAGGTTTGCAGCCTCGTAAGGCAGGTAAACGGTCTTGGTGTCCTGTCCGGAAGCGATATCCTGTAAAGCCTGGATGTATTTCTGTGCCAACAGGTAGTTTGCAGGATTGGTGCTCTTGCCCACGGCTTCTGTAATCTTGTCGATAGCCACAGCTTCAGCTTCAGCCTTGCGTATGCGTGCTTGTGCTTCACCCTCAGCCTGCAGAATCTTCTGCTGCTTGTCTGCCTCGGCGCGGTTGATGACTGCTGTCTTGTCTGCCTCAGACTTAAGGATGACAGCCTGCTTCTCACCTTCGGAGGTAAGGATCGTGGCACGCTTGTTACGTTCTGCCTGCATCTGCTTCTCCATAGCCTGAAGAACAGTTGCCGGTGGAATGATGTCCTGCAGTTCGACGCGGTTCACCTTGATACCCCATTTGTTTGTTGCATCATCAAGGACAAGACGAAGTTTGGAGTTGATGGTGTCGCGTGATGTCAGTGTTTGGTCCAGTTCCATCTCACCGATGATGTTACGCAGTGTTGTCTGTGTAAGTTTCTCAATAGCGTTAGGCAGGTTGCTTATTTCATACACAGCTTTGAAAGGATCGACAATCTGGAAATACAGCAGTGCATTGATTTCCATCTGAATGTTGTCCTTGGTAATCACGTTCTGTGATGGAAAGTCATACACTTGCTCACGCAGGTCGATGCGGTCGGTCATGACATAGCGGCCACGTGCCATGGCCACCATGTCCTTTGCTTTGTCGATGAAAGGGATGATGACGTTGATACCTGGCTCGAGTGTACTGTAATACTTACCCAGTCGCTCAATGATTCTCGTCTCAGACTGTGGGATGATGACGATGGTCTTTTTCAGCACTACGATAGCCAACAGTGCTACGACCACAAGAAAAATTGTCAGAATACTCATAGTTGTTACTTTTTTAGTTTATAGTGTTTCTTCTTTTTTGCTTCGAGAATGTTTATTCTACTGTCAGTACGATGCTGTCGCGTGATATCACTGTGACGGTGGTGCCTTTTGCTATCTCTGCGGCGTTTGCAGAAATGGAGCGCCATTCGTCACCGTCAATCTTCACATATCCGAAACCGCCGGCTTCTATGGTTTCTATTACTATGCCGCGCTTGCCTACCAATGCATCGGCATTGCTCTTGCGTTCATTCTTCTTGCCCTGTATCTTCTTTACTAAAGGTGGACGGACGAAGAATATGCACAGCAACGATGCGATGGCCCATATCAGAACCTGTACCCATAGCGGCAGTCCCAGGGCGGCAAATACCATAGAGATGAGTGCACCGAATGCAAAACAGATGATATAGAAATCACCGTTGGTGAGTTCCAACAGCATGAAGGCAATGCTGGCGATGAGCCACATAAGCCATAGATTGTCGATGAAATACTGTACCATATTATTTATTTTAGTTGTTTCTAAATTCCTTGATATAATAGTCTGTCTATTGTGTCGGTTTCTGATTCTGAACCTGCCTTACGAGATAAACACTTTGATGATATTGCAAAGTTACAAATAAAATCTGATAAAATAACATATTTTGAAGAAATTTTTATTTATAAGCGAAAAATATTGAGGAAACCATTATTTGGGTTGAGTGTAGTGTGACTTTTGCATTACACGGCATAATGTGTTGTTTGCTAGTGTGTTCGTGGTTCGCAAGAAGCCAGGTATACCATGTTCGTGGTATCAGAATGACTATTCAAGGGTATTACCGGGAAGTGGGAAAAGTAGTAACTTTGCACTCAGAAATCAGAGACGTTCACCAATCAATGATGATTGACGCAAACTATTTCTTCGTGCGGGGAAGCACTCAGAAATCAGAGACGTTCACCAATCAATGATGATTGACGCAAACTATTTCTTCGTGCGGGGAAGCACT
>JAEEHW010000093.1 GCA_016281055.1 Prevotella sp. | reverse complement strand
TTCAAACCTATTGACTGAATCAAAAGGTTATTTCTCAATTTAACCTTAATAGCATTTTTCTGACCTGCTACAGCTTCGACTGTTCCACAATAGATACCTTGCGAAACATTATCAATCTCCGCATCAGTATAAGTCTCTGCATTAGCAACAAGTGTAAAAGCCGCTGTCGCAATTAAAGCAAATATCTTTTTCATATTTCAATTTTTAAATGTTAGTATTTTTGTTTGAACTCTTAGCGACAACCTGATGTTTGGTCAGGCTGTCACTAAGATATATACAATTTACTCACCTGCAAGGAACATGTTAACGATTGTATTGGCATCAGCCATTGTGATGATTCCATCGTCGTTAACATCGGCTGCGGCAACAGGGAACTCAGGATCCTTATCACTAGCAAGGTAGTAGTTCACAACAGCGTTGGCGTCAGCCATGGTAATCTTACCGTCACCGTTCACGTCACCAAGAGTGAGTGCGTAGTTGAAGCCAGGAGCTGGAGCTACCATCTCGAGACGGATCTCGTTGAATGCGAACCATGCTGGTGCACCGTCGTTTCTTACACCGAGAGTAACCTTACCGTCTGTTACGAGGATTTCATCGCTGACGATCTTGTTTGCATCAGTAGTACCCCAAGAAACACCGTTGCTCTGAACCTGTGTCTTGTTGTCGAATTCTACGCCCTCTTCTGTTGTGCTGGTGTTGATGAAGAGATACTCCAGAGGATAAACCTTTTCTTTTGCTGCTGCAAGGTTCTCTTCGGTAGTCAGATTATCGTCCTTAACACCAGAGTTGTTGATGAAGTCGTCCTGACCGCGACGGTCGCCGAGGAATGCAGTAACTCTATATACACCTGCTGGCAGGTCTTTGATCTGCTGTGTTACGGTAACAACTGAAGAAATTGTCAGAGCCTCGTCGGCAGGAATCTCGTCAGTAGCAACGTGGCCACCGCCACCGCTTGTACCCCAGTTACCCTGTATGTTCTCGCCTTCAATGTGCCAGCCTGGTGCCATAGCGTCAGAGAAGTCATTGTTTGCAGCCTTTGTAACATAGATGTTCGGGTTCTTGATGTACACGGTCATGTCGATTGGCTCGTCAATTGTTGGATTCTCACTCAGCTGAGCATAGAGAGTCTTCTTGATTGCAGCCTTCAGCTTGTTAGCAACTGCATCATTGTCACCAAGTTCTTCGTTGGCAGCAACAACAGCAGCATTGTCTTCTGCGATACCCAGAGCACCAGCAGTGAGAACACCGCGACGCAGACGCTCGTGGAGAGCAGCGTAACCCGTTGTACCGTTAGAAGAAGCGCCCTCAGAGAACATTGCAACCTTAGCGTTTGCAGCTGTCATCTCGTCGATACCAGCCTTAAGAGCTGCGTCATCAGTAATGTTGTTTGGCTTAGCAGTGCGCTGGAGTGTCTCAACACCCTCTACATCCACTGTTTCTTCCACGATGGTAGCATACTTGTTGAATGTTTCAACGAGACCAGTGTAAGCAGGCTGAGTGTTGAACTTGCTCTCTGCATACTTATCGATGTTTGTCAGCAACTGTGCAGGCAGCTTATCGAAGTTCTCGCAGAGTGTGCGGTGGTCGTCCATAGCCTTAGCAGCATCAGTCAGTTCCTTAGCAGCGCCCTCGAATGAAGAAGGAGCAGTTGGAGGAGTCTCAGTGTACTTTGTGATAAGTGCGTCAAGAGCATTGTATGTATCACCAGCGTAGCGCTCGCCTTCAGCAGCAGTCTTAGCAGTCTTAGCTATTCCCATTGCCTCATTGAGAGTCTGGATCAGTTCGATACCCATTACGTCAGGAATATACTGAACCTTTATGTTACCAAGTGCGATATTATCGCCCCATCCTCCAGGATTACCATCTGTACCACAGCAGAAGAACTTCAGCACGATATTGCCTGTCTCTTTAACAGTGAATGGTATGTCAGCGTGGTTAGGCTTATTGCTTGGAGTATTATCGGTATTAACAATAACGAGTTGCTCAGCCAAAACTTCGCCACCACCGACGATACTGCCTTCTTCGTCAGTCTTAACATCAGTAACAACCTGAACCTTCACGCCGCGATCTTGAGAATCCTGCCAGCGAGTCACGTCGAATACCAAATGATAAGTTGTATCAGCATTGAGAGTCAGTTTCTCATCGTTCTCACCATAGGCTGCATAAGCAGGACCATTATTAGTAACATCACGACCACGTGTGCAGAGATAAATTACACCTGTTTCAGTGAAATAGGTACCCTTTCTTACGCTACAACCACCTGTATATGAACCATTAGTACGCAGTTCGTTATCACTTGTGATATTCCATGATGCAGGTACATACTGATTGTTTACGTCTTCGAACTTATCAGTCCAATATGTCTTAACACCATCAACTGTATTTATAACACCGAAGCTGTACTTCAATGTTGCAGAACCCTTATCTTCATTCCACTCCTGTTCTGGATAGAGGTCGTCAAGGGTGATTGTGTGAACGCCAGGCGTAACATCGCCAGCGGCACGTGTCAGTGTAATCTCATCTGCATAGCCAGTGCTTGGCGAAACTGTCATATCCTGGCCATCAAATTTTGCTATCAATCTGCTTATATCGGCTTTACCCGTCAACTTAACCTTGAACTCGGTCATACCTACCGGCAGGTTGATTGAGTTCAGCTCTGGATCTGCAGACTCCACCTCTGGAACAGATGCTACATTAGGCAAGTAAGACTCCAAACCATTTTCATGCTCAGCCTGCATATCAGTGATATTTGGCACTGCCTCGCCCTCGAAACGTCCAGAAGCGAACGTGAGCTGCTTTGTAGGATCTTCTGGATTGGTGAAAGATACCAAAACTTCTGCATTCTCATAGTCTTCTTCATCAATGGCATTTGCATCATCCTCCATAAACATGAGTACGCGTGCATTACCATTAATTACCATACCTTCAACAGACATCAATGCAACAGGCTCTCCGTTGACCTTCAATGAACCACTTTCTATAGGGAACATTATACGCTCCTTGCCATTCAGCAGCTGGCTCAAATTTGTCTGGCCACCCAAATTCAAAGCAATAACGTCACGCTGGAAACCTGCTTTCATGCCTTCCAACGGATCATATACAATTCCTGAGCCCTGAACAGAACCTTCAAGCATAACTTTCTTGAACATCTGTCCATTAGCACCCCAGTCAATTTTAAGACAGTTAACGTGGAAATACTCAAGATTAAGAGCCTCTACGTCAAGAACACCTACGCCGTCATCACCAATAGATACTTTTTTCTCATTTACGGTACCACCGTGAGTATCACTACAGCCTTCATACCACTCTGGACGGTTGTACAGTACACGGATTGTGATACCCTTTTCACCGTAGAAATACATCTTCTTGGTGCCAGTAAGGTCAGCATACCACTGCCAGATAACTAAAGCGCTACCATAGACAACATCACCACCGCTGACGTTTTTGAAGTAATTCTTCTCCCAACCGAATGCTGGCGATGAGCCATCGTGATTGTCATAATAAATGTTAGGATCTTCCTCTGGATTTTCTGGAGCCAGCTGATTTTCAGCTGTCACAGCACCAGCAGAGTTCCAAGCCTTGAACATAGTCTCGTCGAGCTCAACGAGATTGTCCTCGGCACTGGCTGTCATGCATCCCACCATAGCAAGCAAAAGCATGACGAGTTTTGTGTAACTCTTTTTCATGTGCATAAAGTTTTTAGTTGTTGATTAAAAAAATTAGATTGATTTGTTATTAATTAATATTGTTATTGTTTTTTAATATTGTTTTAGTATCGTTCGTAGTATTTCGAAAAAGCAATATTGTTTGAAAGTTGAAATTTCTGTGTGCAAAGATACTATTATATTGCGAAATGTCTTTTATTGTTTTGTTTCACTGTATTGCGTTTTTGTAACCATGCGTTATAAATATTCCACGTTCGTCGTATATATATAAATAAGGTGTAGCTACAGAAAGCAAAATATGAGGCCGATACCAGGTGCTGGTACTGTTTGTACCAACACCTGGTACTGCCCGTACCAACGCCAAGTACCACCAATACCAACGGCATGTATCAGCCATAAGAAGCACAAAACATGAATCAAAACCCATTTTTGCAAGATTAATTATGGAAACAACAGTCTCAAATAATATTATATTTTCGAAAATCATCTAACGTACTCATTATCAGCAATTATCTATTTTCTGTGAAACAAAAATCAAAAAAATATGAAACAAAACCATAAAGAGTGTTAAACAAAAAAGAAAACCGCTGAAATAATATTGAACAGCATATTAATATAAATATATTAACTTTGCAAGCGAATTCTTACATCAATATGAAAAATCACGTCAATCTAACTATACAGGCAAAATGACATAATCATTAGCAAATCAAAAATCAATCTTAAAAATACACTAAACAAATTTATGAAAACCAGAAAGCAATTCAAAAAAGACTGCAGGAATTCTGGAGGCAACCGCGCCATGCGCTGGGCCAGAATGACGGCAGCTGCGCTGGTGGGAGGTGTATGCCTGACAGCATGTTCAGACTATGACCTTGATGAAACGACACCCGAAGGATGGGGTACCAGCATCTACAGCTGGCTTCGCGACCGAGGGAATTTCACCAACACCGTGCGCATGATTGAAGACTTGAACTACAGCGAAGTGCTGGGCAAGACCGGTTCGAAGACACTCTTCGTGGCAGACGACGACGCCTTCAACCGTTTTTACCAGAAAAACGCATGGGGTGTGGGCAGCTATGAAGCCCTGTCAGAGTCTCAGAAGAAACTGCTGCTTTTCGGCAGCATGATGGACAACTCCATGCAGCTCGGCTCGCTGTCGAGTGTTCAGGGCACCCCACCGAGAGAAGGTGAGGCGATGCGCCGTTTCGCATCAAACACCCCTTACGACTCAGTAGCCGTATTGAAAGCCGACCGTATGCCAGACAACCCATATTGGGACTACTACCGCCAAAACGGTAAGAGCATAGTGTGCATGATGGACAACTCCACCGTGCCATTGGTGCAGTTCATTGAGAAGCAGCTCGTAAACAAGCGCATCACAAACAGCGACTATGACTTCATCTACAACAACACCACCCACCGTCAGGCCGGTGACGCCAGCATCAACGGTGTGCAGGTGGCAGAGCCGAACATCAAGTGCTCAAACGGTTTCATACACCGCATGGAAGAAGTGATAACGCCATTGCCTAACATGGCAGAGCTGATAGCAAGCAAACCAAATGCAAGCATATTCAACAAACTGCTGGAACGCTACTGCGCACCATATCCGCTTGACGAGTCGGTAGCCACACAGTACAACTACCTGTATGGCACAAATGTTGACACAGTGTTCCAGAAACGTTTCTTCTCTGAGAAATCACAGGGCGGCGAGCCACTTATCATTACCCCAGACGAGAAACCAGTAGTTGGTACGCTGAAATTCGACCCAGAATGGAACGCATACTATGCCGGCCTCAACGACCAGAGCGGCAACATCGTGATGCAGAGAGACATGGGTGTGATGATGGTGCCAAGCGACGAGGCCATGATAGAATACTGGAACAACGGTGCCGGCCGCGTACTGAAAGACTACTACGGTTCGTGGGACAACGTGCCCGACGATGTTGTTGCCAAACTCATCAACAACAACATGTTCAACTCGTTCATCTCATCAGTACCGTCAAAGTTCAAGAGCATCCTCAACGATGCCAACGACCCTATGGGTGTAGAGACCTCTGCCATCGACAGTGTATGGCTTGGATGTAACGGTGCCATATACCTTACTAATAAGGTGTACTCTCCTACAGCGTATGTCAGCGTATCGTTCCCCGCACTCATCAACGAGACCATGCGCATACTCTACTGGGGCATAGAGCAGTTGCAGTACAACGTATATCTCAATTCACTGAATTCATACTACAGCCTCTTCATTCCTACCAACAAATCATTGCTGGAGTATATAGACCCATGTTCATACGGAAAGAGCCAGACACAGCTGCTGCGCTTCCACTACGACCCGACAAAGGTTGACAAAGAGGAACGCGTATGGGCAAGTCTGTGGAACTATGACATGACAACTCACACCGTAACAGACAGTCTCGGTGAAATACGCAACTCACAGGTAATCAAGAACCGTCTGAAAGACATTCTTGACACCCACATCGTGATTGGCAACGTGGAGGATGGTCATACATACTATCGCACCAAGGGCGGCTCTGAAATCCGCATCAAGAATGCCAAGTCAGGCGTATCAGGCATGACAGTAGAAGGCAGCTACCAGATAAACGAAGGCAGCGCCCTTGCTATTAAAGAGATATACGACCAAACCCCAGAACATACTGGAGGTAACGGTAAGAGCTACATTCTCGACAAGGAGCCAATACTCGGTACACGACAGACCGTACACGACGTCTTGAAGTCACATTCAGAATTCTCCATGTTCCTTGAACTGATGGAAGGCAGCGGCTTGTTCGAAACATTGCACTTGGGACGTAATGCCACTGGTGGTAGTAACATCTCGGTATTCAACACATACCATTATACAGTATATGTACCAACCAACGAAAGTCTGCAGAAGCTGATAGACAACGGCACACTGCCTACGTGGGATGATGTGGAAGAAAAGAACTATATAGGTAATGTATCAGGAGCCCAGAAGGACTCCATCGCCATCTGCGATTTCCTGAAATACCACATACAGGACAATGCTCTCTTTATTGGTGCAGAACCTGTCAAAGCCGATTTCGAGACGGCCACAATCGACCCATCTACAGAGCGTTTCTACCGTGTGACTGCAGAACTGAGCGCAACAGGCATCACACTGACAGACCAGTCTGCAAAACAAAACAAGTCAATGCCACAGGCTCATGTGGTGACCACCGACAAGAACCTCTACAACATCATGGCACGCGAGTATCAGTATAACTCACCCGATGCCAGCGAGGCCAACATGATAGAGACTTCATCATCAGCGGTGATACACCTGATAGACCGTCCGTTGAGAATAAAATAAGTAAACATAGAACAATATGAAAACAAAACTATTATACATACTTGGATTTCTGCCTATGAGCCTCCACGCACAACAGGCTGGAGACATCATCAGCGGTACCGTCAGCGATGCTTTCGGCCCTGTGATGATGGCCAACGTGGTGGAGATAGACGGTGCCAAGCGTATCGTGGCTTCGGCTGTTACAGATATAAACGGTAACTTCTCGTTCAAGCTGAAGAACCCGAAAGACAAACTGCGTGTGACATACGTGGGAAGCAAGACAGTGACGCTGCCCATCAACAAACTGAAATATGAGATTACGCTTGAGGATGCCAACCAAATCAACGAGGTGGTGGTAACCAAGCAGAGACGTGCTGGCGGTGCCGGCCTTAACATCCCTATTGACGAGCTATCAAGAGCCGGACAGTCAATCAACATGTCAGAATTCGAAGGTCTCAGTATGACCACCGTCGATGAGGCATTGCAGGGACGTATCGCAGGTCTTGACATCGTGGCAGGCGGTAACCTCGGTAGTGGTACATCCATGCGTCTGCGTGGTGTATCTTCCATTAACGGTTCGAGCGAACCACTCATCGTTGTCGATGGCAACGTATGGGAGACCAACGTCAACGACTTCGATTTCTCAAGCGCCAATGACGAGAAATTCGCCGAGTTGCTCAACGTGAACCCTGAAGACATCGAGAGCATCGACGTATTGAAGGACGCCGCTGCAACAGCCATCTGGGGTTCTCAGGGTTCAAACGGTGTCATTGAAATCAAGACCAAGCGCGGTAAGCGCGGTAAACCACGCGTAAGCTATTCATTCCGTCTGACCGGCACATACCAGCCAGAGGGCTACAAGATGCTGAATGGTGACGAATACACCATGCTCATGAAAGAAGAATACTTCAATCCTTCAATGAGCGACGTGGCAAGTGACATCCCAGAGTTGAACTACAACCCAAGTTTCCCTGAGTATGAGATGTACAACAACAACACTGACTGGCTGGCAGCAGTGAAGAAAACCGGTTGGAGACAGAACCACAACCTGTCGCTCAGCGGTGGTGGCGAGAAGGCTCACTTCCGCATCAGTGCAGGTTATGACCACGAAACCGGCTCTATCATAGAGCAGCAGCTCGACCGTCTCACATCACGTGTCAACCTTGACTACTTTGTCAGTGACCGCATCAAGATTGAGACGAACATAGCCCTGACATACACCAAGAACAAGAGAAACAACGGTGACCTCCTTGCCATTGCCTACACGCGTATGCCTAACCTCTCTATATATGAGCAGGACCGCTACGGCAATGACCTTGACGAGTACTACTCAATACTGCCGACAGTGTCAACACAGTTGAACGACCAGTTGAAGAGTAAGAACCCTGTAGCCCTGGCATATCAGGCAAAGAACAACGAGACGAGTTACAACATCACACCTGAGTTCAAGTTGAAATATGACCTGCTCGGCGTTGACAACGAGAAGACACGTCTCAGCTATGAGGGTAAGGTGGTGTTCAACATCTTCAATAAATATGAAGATCAGTTTATGCCACTGTCACTCAGCACAGTAGGTTGGAACGACACACAGGACAAGCAGAGTAACCGTGCCACGGCATCATCAAACAAGAGCCTTGGCGTTACCACTACACACACACTGACATTCACGCCGGTGTTCAAGAACAAAGACCACTCGCTCAGCATGCTGCTGCGCGGACAGTTGACCAGCGGTAACAATACATCACAGAACACAACGGTATGGGGTTTGCCTTCAGGCACCATCCAGAGCACAGCCGCTGACGGTATCATAGCCGACATGTCAACAGGCAGCGGACAGTGGCGCTCAGTTTATTTCACATACTCTGCGCACTATGCTTATAAGGGCCGTTACATTGCCGACTTCAGTGTTCGCCGCGACGGTTCAACCAAGTTCGGTTCAGACCAGCGCTGGGGTACCTTCCCTGCATTCTCACTGCGTTGGAACATTCACAAAGAGCCTTGGTTCAACAAAGCATTCCCTTGGGTATCCATGCTGGCAGTACGTCCAGGTTGGGGTATCGTGGGTAAGCAGCCAGGCGCTGAGGCACTTTACTTCAGTAAGTACCGCAATGGTTCTGGTTACCTTGGCGAGGTCAGCGTATATCCATCCAACATACGTCTGAAAGACCTCAAATGGGAAGAGAAGAAAACATACAACCTCGGTCTTGACTTCGGATTCCTTAACGACCGCATCAACGGTAACGTGGAGGTTTACTGGCAGTACACCAGCGACCTGCTGATGCAGAACCTCGGCATACCGACATCTGCTGGTTACCCAACACTGTCATACAGGAACGTGGGTGACATGAGAAACGTAGGTTGGGAGTTCAACCTCAACGGTAACAAGATTATAAAGAAAGGTATCTTCTCTGTTGACTTCAACATCACATTCGCAAACAACAAGAACCAGATTACTGCCATGGACGAGACCTGTCTGGCATCGCTCAACAAGGAGTTCAACCGCTCAAACGGTTCATACCTTACACGTGTGGAACTGAATTCTGCACTGGGCAGCATCTTTGGTTTCCGCTACAAGGGCGTTTACCAGTACAGCCAGTACTCACCAGAAGAGATAAAGGGTGTAAGCGGTCCTAACGCTCCTGTTGTACGCGACGCAGCAGGCGAAGTGGTGTTCGACGAGAACAATATGACCAAGCCAGTCATGTTCTGCGCAGGTAGCGTAAACTATGAGTTCCGTGGCGGTGATGCCATCTACGAGGACATCAACCACGACGGTCAGATCAACGAACTTGACATTGTATATCTCGGTTCATCACTGCCGAAGATAACCGGTGGTTTCGGTTTCAAACTGAACTTCGGTCGCTTTACCTGGAACAACCAGTTCAACTTCCGCTACGGCAACAAGATTATCAACCAGGCACGCATGGAAGTTGAGAAGATGTATGACAACAACAACCAGAGCCGCGCTGTCAACTGGCGTTGGCGTGTTGAAGGCGACATCACCACAATACCACGCGCACTGCGTCAGACAGGTTACAACTACCTCGGCAGTGACCGCTTTGTGGAGGATGGTTCGTTCCTTCGTCTGAACTATTCACAGGTAAGCTACTCTGTACCACAGAAAGTAATCAAGAAATGGGGACTGACACAGCTTTCGCTGTATATCTCTGCCAATAACCTCTTCTGTCTCACCAAGTATTCTGGAGCAGACCCTGAGGTAGGTTACGGACAGTTCGGTATCGTCACAGACGGAGCCAAGACACCGCGTGCGAAATCGTTCACCGGAGGCGTGACCGTACAGTTCTGATAATGCATCAATGAACAATTCATAATTAAGAGTAAAATAATGAACAAGAATATTTATATAATGAAAGCGAAGAAGACAATGAAGACGAAGCTCTCATCCTTCATTCTTCATTCTTCATTCTTCGTTTCACTGTTGTCACTGACTTCATGTTCTGATTTCCTCGACATACTGCCGATGAACGACGTGGTGCTTGAGAACTACTGGACACAGAAAGCCGATGTGACAAGTGTGATGAACAGTTGCTACGAAGCACTGGAGAACGGTGACTGTATGGCACGTTTGGCCGTGTGGGGTGAGCTGCGCAGCGACAATGTGCGCGCTGGTGCCAACGTACCAAATGCCATCAACGAGATACTGAAGGAGAACCTGTTGCCTACAAACGATTATTGCAACTGGTCAAAGGTGTATGAGTGCATCAACCGATGCAACACCGTATGCCACTATGCACCAGAGGTACAGGCCATTGACCCGAACTACACGTATGACGAGATGCAGGCCAACATAGCAGAGGCAACAACGCTCCGCGCACTGTGTTACTTCTATCTCATACGTACGTTCCGTGATGTTCCATACACCACAGAACCAAGTATCGACGACACACAGAACTATGTAATAGCTGCTACAAAGTTTGATGACGTCATTGACAAACTCATCGAAGACCTTAGAGGTGTAGAGGATTTTGCCGTGCGCCGCTACTACGTAGATGACAGTCCAAATGCTTATTACAACTCAAGCAAAATAACACGCTGGGCAGTATATGCATTGCTGGCAGACCTGTATCTGTGGAAAGGTGACTGGGACATGTGTATTGCATACTGTGACAAAGTCATAGACTTCAAGAAACAGCAGTATGAAGAGATGATAGAACGTAAAGGAAATGTAAATAACATCGCCCTCATTGACGGAATACCAATGATACTGGAAAAGCCTATCGGCAGCACAAACTGCGGTAACTCCTATACTGAGATATTCGGAGACGGCAACTCATTCGAGAGTATCTTCGAACTCTACTTCAACAGCAGACAGAGCCAGCAGAATAAATGGGTTAATGACTACTATGGTGGTTCCAATACCACAGGAAGACTGTCATGCCCTGACTTCCTTGCTAAGGATGTGGCTACAGGTACAAACACTGTATTCAAGCGCACCGACGGACGTATATATGAGAGTGCACAGTTAAACAACTCTTCATATATCATCACCAAGTATGTTCGCAGCCGCGTAAGCTACAGCACACAAAGTGTAACATCCGAGAGCAGTCTCAACTTGGTTCATTCACGCCGCAGTTCCAGTGATGCGAACTGGATATTCTACCGTCTGAGCGATGTCATACTGGCTAAGGCTGAGGCACTCATCGAGCGCAACGAGGAAGGAGACCTCGATGCTGCATTTGCACTGATAGACATCATCAACAAACGCGCCAACGATGCTGTGAACGGTCAACGTAGCAGCACACTGAAGAGAAGCGAATATGACACAAAAGCCTCTATGGAGCAACTCGTGCTCGAAGAGCGTCAGAAAGAATTCCTCTTTGAGGGTAAGCGCTGGTTCGACCTCGTACGTTTTGCACGCCGCGATGGCAACAACAAGAGACTGGTGGAACTGGTTGCAAGAAAGTATATTGACAACGTGAACGCCATAAAAATTAAATTGGCCGACCCGAACATCATTTACTTCCCATACGCAAAGAGCGAACTGAAAGTTAATCCGTTGCTGAAGCAGAATCCTGCATTCACCAACGACGAGACATCAGAGTTGACAACAAAATAATAATGCATAATTCATAATGCATAATCTAAAATTAAAGAATTAAAGAGTATGAATAAAAATAGTAATATAGCGAAGATGAAAACGAAGATGAAATCTTCATTCTTCATTCTTCACTCTTCACTCTTCATTTTACTGTTGTCTATCTTCGCCTCTTGCGTTGACAACGATGAAGGAAATGAAAACTACTACTCCTCAACAAAGCTGACAGCAGCCGAGTTTCTGGAGCAGAGACCTGAATTGTTCAGTGATTTCACAGCTATACTAAAGCGCACACCGTATTACTCCCTGCTCACTACATACGGCACATACAGTACCGCAGGTCTGCTGAAGTACACGGTGTTTGCCCCAGACAACGAGGGTATCCAGCGCTACATGCAGAAAAACGGTTACAAGTCAATAGACGACATACCCGATGCTGCATGCGACACACTGGCAAGGACACATATCATCAAGAAAGGTGCATTCTTTACCACCGACATAGGTGATGGTGCAATGCCGGAGTTGAACATGAACGACGGTTACATCGTATTGTCAAGTGACAGTGATGTTGCCAACCACAACAAACTCGTGTATTACATCAACAAGAACTCACGCATGATTGAGCTGGATGACTCTGTCACCAACGGTGTAGTACATGTGCTTGACAACGTGATATCTGCAAGCTCAATGCTTCTTGCCGACAAGATTGCAGAAGATCCAGCACTGACACTGTTCACACAGGCACTGCAAGTTACGGGCATGGCAGACTCCCTCGTGCGCTATATCGACGAGACTTATTCTTGTGGTGACGACTCTGTACACACCGGTTACGAGGTGCGATGCACCAGTGGTTCTGCGAAATTCACTCGCTCTTTCTGGGTGGGTAAACGTTATTTCAAATACACAGCCTTTGTGGAACCAGATTCTATATACCAGAAGTATGGTATCAACAACCTTGAAGACCTGACACAGTATGCGAAGAAGATATACGACAAGACATACCCAGAGGATGCAGGTCTGTATGATGATGACCCTCGCGACCGTCGCAATCCACTGAACCGTTTCGTAAGTTATCACCTCTTGAACCGTGTTGGACAATATAACACATGGGTATGTAGCGGTGAGACACGCTCTGCATGCTGGCTCACATCAGTAACCGACCCAGAGGAATTCTACGAGTCAATGTGTCCAGGCACAATGATGCGTTTCGCAGGTCCTGCTGCAGGTCTGTTCATCAACCGCAAGGGTGTGGGCGACAACTACACCGTGCGCGGTGTGAAGGTGCTGTCACCATCTGAATCAGGCAATACCGACCAGAACGCACTGAACGGTGTTTATCACTACCTTGACGACATACTGGCATACACACCAGAGGTACGCGACGTAGTTTTGAACTGCCGCATACGTATGGATGCCACCGTTTTGAGTCCAGATTTCATAAACTGTAATGGTAAAGGACGCTATGGCGAGGATATCCTGACAGGATTCAAAAATGGTTACATAACAGACTGGAAAGTGAGCGACGAGACATACGTGGGAGTACACTCCGACGTGAACTACTGGAACTCATACTGTGCAAACGCCGTTTGTATAAGCGGTATCTTCGATATCTCATTCAAACTGCCACCTGTACCATCAGGCACATACGAGATACGTCTCGGCTACACCTGCGGTGAGGAGCGTGGTGTCGTTCAAGTATATCTGAACAACGAACCTTGCGGCATCCCTGTTGACCTCCGTGTTTACGGTCCAGATCCGAACATAGGTTGGGTAGAGGACACTGACGATGATGAGACAAACACTGCCAATGACAAGGCTATGCACAACCGTGGATACATGAAGGGTATGGACAGCTACCGTTCAGGCGGTGCCGACAACCCACTGCGTGCCAACAACTGGAACCTGCGCCGAATACTCACAACGCAGTACCTGGATGAGCACAAGACATATTACCTGCGATTCCGTCAGGTACTCGACGATGCAGACCGTTACTGGTCATTCGACTATATCGAGCTTTGTCCGAAGAGTGTCTATGGAAGTCCTGAAGGTGAGGATACACATTAATGCACAATGCACAATGCATAATGCACAATTACAATGCATAATTCATAATGCATAATGCACAATTCATAATTCATAATTAGAATTAAAAAATATGATAAAACATAATATTATAACGAAGATGAGTGCGAAGATGAAATCCACATCCTTCATCCTTCATTCTTCATTCTTCATTTCACTGCTGATTCTGGCTTCATGCTCAGATTGGGATGACCACTATGAGGGTGGAAACGGTGGCAGCGGCAGCGACATGACGCTGTGGGAACAAATGCAGAGCACTCCTGAACTGAGTGATTTCTGCAAGGTCCTGGAAAATACAAAGGTGATACGCATGCACCACAAAACAAGTGTGAGCTATGCTGACATGCTGAACGAAGGACAGTCATTCACCGTAGTGGCACCAGTGAATGGTTCATTCAACTGCGACTCTCTGATAGAGTTGACAGGTTCACTGTCTGGAGACTCATTGGTGGGCAAGTTCTTTGTGTTGAACCACATCTCACGTTCCAACACAAGTATTAATGCAAACAATCCTGAAATGTATATGCTGAACCAGAAATACAAAGATATTTCTACAGCAAGCAACACCATAGAGGGTGTAGGAATTCAGCAAGGCAATATACACACACGCAATGGTATATTGCACATCACACAGAAGCCGCTGCCATACAGACTCAATCTGTTCGAGGCACTTTGCGACCTGCCTGAGGTGAGTGCCGTAGGCGATGTATTCAAGCAGTTCAACGAAGATTACTTCAATGCTGATGCCTCTGCATCAAGCGGTATTGTGGAAGGTGTGCCAGTATATGTCGATTCCATAATCGTCGAACGCAACCGTCTGCTTGAAAGAATCGATGCCATAGACAGCGAAGACTCTACATTCTGGGTAGTAGCACCTACCTCAGAAGAATGGTTGCGCATTTGGAATGAGGCAAACCAGTATTTCACTTATGACAACAAAGTACTGAAGCGCGACTCACTCCAGCGTATATGGGCAGCTCGTTCTCTCATGCAGGATGCTGTTTTCAACATGAATGAACAGAAGGCTCCGAACGATTCACTTGTTTCTGTGCCATACAATAATTGGCGCAAGAGTTATCTGAATGGTCGTCCCAAGTTCCATGTCTTCCAGAAGCCTTTTGCCGAAGGAGGAATACTTGCCAATGCGACAGCTATATCATGCACAAACGGTATGTTGTATGAAGTTGCCAAATGGCCATTCACTATTCAGCAGACCTATTTCACGGAACTGTGGTCTGAGGCAGAGAATGCATCACTTATTGCAGCATCTAGTAATATCAAATATAACACGCAAAAACTGGTCAGTCCAAATGTCTCACAAAACGCATATCTGCAAATCATTCCATATAATGAGCAGAAGCCATCCAGTTCCAGCTCTACAAACTGGGAGTTGACATATCGTGTCAACAACACCCTGGCTGGTGCTTATGACATTTGCGTCGTTGTGCTACCACGTTCTATAGCTGGTTACGAGAATGCCAAGCCATGCAAATTCAAGGCATATATCGGATATGTTGATGAGGACGGAAACCAACAGACATTCAACTGCAACAACACTGAGTTCAAGAGTGATCCTGAAAAAATAGATACAATTGTGGTTGCTGAAAATTTCAAATTCCCAACGTGCAACTATGATCAGAATGACATAAAGGCGACAGTGAAGTTGGCATGCTCGATATCAGCTCGTCAGACATCTTCATATTCTCGCGAAATGTATCTCGACTGTATATACCTCAGACCACGAACCCAAAATACTGACGAATAATGAAGAAACATATAATAACCATAATGCTGCTGCTGGCCCAGATGTCACTTGCAGCACAGGAAACCACTACAACGGTGACGGGACAAGTGACCGATGCTGCTACGGGCAAGCCCTTGGCTGGTGTCATTGTGTCGGCCGCGACTGACAAGAAACATACAGCCATGACCGATGAACAGGGACGCTATCAGCTGGTCATGCCAAGCTATGCCACATCCGTACAGATGAAAGTGGAGGGCTATGGTCTGATGCAAGTAAAAGCACAAAACGGCAAGGCTGATGCAAAACTGTTCAGTGATGCGTTTCACCGTACATACAGCACAGGTATAAAATCTACACTGAGCAGTGAGGCAACCAACTTCAGCAACACTGCTGAGTTGAGCATTGACCCATTGCTGTCACAACAGTTAGGTGCAGACATGAGACAGGTGAACCACGGCGGTGTACAAGGCATGGGCACCATGAGCCTCATCAACGGTATAAACTCGCTGAATGCCAATGCACAGCCACTGGTTGTCATTGACGGTGTCATCATGGACATGCAGCGTGACCGTGAGATGCTTCACGACGGTTTCTACAACAATATGTTGGCCAATGTCAATGTGAACGACATTGAGAGCGTCGAAGTGCTTAAGAACGGCACAGCCCTCTATGGTGCCAAAGGCTCCAATGGAGTGCTGCTGATTAAGACCAAGCGCAACAAGTCAATGGCCACCAAGATTGACCTGACCATTAACGGCAGATTTGAGGCTATGCCCCGCCTTCCACAAATGTTGGGTGCTGATGAATACCGTCTCTATGCCTCACAGTTGCTCGACGGCCACATCAACCCAACAAGCATGGGTTCAATGATGTTCCTCGTTACAGACCCTAAGTACTATTACTATAATATGTACCACAACGAGACCGATTGGAAGGACCAAGTATATCGCAATGGTTTCTCTCACAACTACGGTATCAACGTGCAGGGTGGTGACGATGCTGCATCCTACAACCTTTCCGTTGGCTATGCACTGGGCAATAGCACATTGAAGGGCAACGACTTCACCCGCTTCAACATGCGCTTGAACAGTGACATCAATGTGATAGATAAATTCAGCGTACGCTTTGACGCCAGCTACAGTGACGTGGACCGCGCTCTGTTTGACGATGGTGCACCTTCTGAGGTATTGTCAGGTGTGGTTACATCACCCGCTTTCCTCGGACTTACAAAGTCACCATTCCTCTCACCTTGGGCATACGACAAACAGGGTAATCTGAGCAGCTACCTCTCTGAAGCCGACGATTATCTCGAGGGAATGTTCCAAGGCAGAGGCCGACTCGCCAACCCTTTGAGCATACTGACCTATGGTGAGGGCAAGAACCGTAATACATTCGGTAACCGTCTCATCATGTTCTCTATAACTCCTAAATACGAGTTCAACAGACACCTGTCACTTGAAGAACATTTCACCCTGACACTGGTCAACACCAACGAGATTCTCTACCTGCCATTGCAGGGTGTGCCAAACTTCTATGTTGACGGACTTGACGAGAACACAAAACTGGAGAACTACTCTGAGAGTCAGGCAGCACGTCAGACAGGCATTCAGAGCGACACCCGTTTGAACTGGCACATGACAAAAGGAGCCAACACATTCAAAATCTTGGGTGGACTGCGCTACCTAAGCACAGACTACAAGCAGACATGGCAGAAGGGTTACAACTCTGGTAACGACAAGACTCCTAACCAGTCTTCTTCACTGCGTTTCAAGACCACCGGTGGTGCTGATGACAATTCGCGCGAACTGGTATGGTACGCACTTGGTGACTATACATTTGCCGACCGTTTCAGTCTGAGTGCCGGTATTTCAGCACAGTCATCATCACGCTTCGGCAAGGATGCCGACGGTCTGCGTCTGGGCGGTGTCACATGGGGACTGTTCCCAAGCATTGGAGCTGCATGGGTAGTAAGCAACGAGCGTTGGTTCCCACGCACCAACAGCATCAACTACCTCAGATTCAATCTCGGCTATGACGTGACTGGCAACGATGATATCGACTACACCGCATCTCGTACATATTTCGTTGCAAAACGTATGTTGAACGATGGTGTTTCTTCAAAAGTCATCGGCAACATCGGCAATACAAAGTTGCGTTGGGAGACCACACGCCGTATCTCTGCTGGTATGGAAGGCAACTTCTTCGCAAACCATCTGAACCTGCGCGTCAATTTGTTCAGAAGCTACACATCCGGTCTGTTGGCACTGCGTCAGTTGGCATGGACAAGTGGTATGGAGAGCAGTTGGACAGGAGACGGTATCTTGAAGAACACTGCATTTGACATTACCGCAACCATGAAACTCATGGCAAGGAAGGATTTCAACTGGGAGGCAGGCATCTCTGCCGGCCATTACAAGAACATGGTGACAGCATTGCCAGACGGCAACAAAGACATCATGACCGACGTATATGGCGCTACGATACTGACACGCGTATTGGAGCCAGTTGGCCTGTTCTACGGTTACCGCACTGCCGGTGTGTACAGCACAGCAGAAGAGGCAGCCGCTGACGGCAACTATATCGTGAAGCAGAATGGCGACAAGGAGTATTTCCAGGCTGGCGACATGCGTTTTGTAAACATGGACGACAACCATGAGATTAACGAGCAGGACCGTACAGTCATTGGCGATCCTAATCCATCTGTATATGGTAACATCTTCACTACGTTGCGTTGGAAGAAGTTTACCCTCAGCATGACGATGAACTACTCTTTAGGAGGCGACATCTACAACTACCAGCGTTCTATGCTCGAGGGTGGTTCGCTCTTCCTCAACCAGACCACGGCCATGAACCGCCGTTGGACTACAGATGGCCAGGTAACCGACATTCCTCGTGTTTCATACAACGACCCAATGGGTAATTCACGTTTCAGCGACCGATGGATAGAAGACGGTTCTTATCTCAGAATGTCTAACATCACCCTCAGCTACCATCTGCCTATCCAGAGCACATATCTGCAGGGCATCACACTGTATGGCAGCATCGGAAACCTGTTTACCATTACCCCATATCTGGGAAGCGACCCTGACTGCGCCATGCAAGGTGGTGTGCTGACACAAGGCATCGACCGTGGCATAACAGGAGCAGGACGCACATTCTCCTTCGGAGTGAATATCAACCTGTAATCTTCACTCTTCATTATTAACTGATGAATATTCGCAAGAAAAACAACACCACAGATTTCACAGATGATACGGATTAAAAGCCAATCTGAGAAATCCCGCGAAAACCGGAGAGAACAGAATGCAACAAAATAATCAGAATAATCTGTGCAATCTGTGGTAACAAAAACTTGCGATACAAGAATAACTGAACATAAGAAGAAATGACAATGAAAAAGAATCATTTTTCGCTCTTCACTCTGCTGTTGTTAGCAACAGCGATGTTGACAGCCTGTTCCGACCTTTTGGATACAGAATCAGAGATGGTGGAGTTTGAAGAAAACAACACACTCAACCATCCTACAGACTCTGTCTATAGCGTGATGGGCATAGTGAACCAGATGCAGAAGATAGCCGACCGCACGGTGCTGCTTGGCGAAGTGCGTGGCGATCTTGTAACAACAACCAACGAAGCATCTTCAGATCTGAAGCGTCTGGCAACGTTTGACTTTGACGCAGCAAACAAGTATCTCCGCGTGAGCGACTACTATGCAGTAATCAACAACTGCAACTATTTCATCAACCATGTGGATACAACACTTGAGCGTCGTGGACGTAAGATTTTTGAACGTGAGTATGCAGCTGTCAAGGCTTTCCGTGCATGGACTTACCTGCAGCTGGTAATCAACTATGGTGAGGTACCACTCGTCACTGAGCCTCTCATGACAGAACAGAAGGCTGAGGAGGCTGCTGCAGGCGAACGCAAAGGTATTGAGGAAATATGCAACTATTTCATCAATGACTTGACACCATACGCATACGTCAAGACACCACAGTATAATGGAACCGTAGGAGGCCGCGAGTCTGAGTATTTCTTCATACCTATGCGTGTACTACTCGGCGACCTCTGTCTGTGGGCTGGACGATATCGCGAGGCAGCAACATGGTATCACGATTTCCTTGGCGACAAAGACAATCCAATACTTCCAAATGTTACCAATTACGTAAGATGGACTAACCCAACTGAGTTCAAGCGTCCAATGAGTAACTACGACTTTGACAATGATCTCTATGAATTACTGTCATGTATCCCAATGGAAAGTAGAGTATTTGATGGTGAAGTGAGCGACTTGAAAAACATTTTCAATTCTACCTCACAGAACAATTATTATTACCAACTTACTCCATCACAGAGTATGCGTACGCTGTCGGCAGACCAAGTATACTGTATGCGGTACGAATACACCAATATGATTGACACCATCTATCCACCAAGAGAAGGTATGACAGATGATATCTATATCGGTGACCTGCGTTTCTCAACGAATTTCAGCATGTCTTCCAAAAGACAGGACAAATACTCGGATTATAATTCTATAGAACAGAGAATAAACAAGGTAATTGAAACTTATGTCATCACTTACCGTCGCACCATGGTTTGGCTGAAATACGCCGAGGCACTTTGCCTCGCAGGATACCCAGAATCTGCATTCTGCATTCTGAAGTATGGACTGTGCAATGAAAACGCTGAGCTGTATATCAATGAAAAGGAGCGTGCAGATGCTGCCGGGCTCATCAATTTCAACGAGACATCGTTCATGCGCAGCATGGTGACAGGTATACACTCCATCGGTTCGGGTGACAGCGAATGTAATATGTTCTACTTTATCCCCATGCCAGAAGAAGGACTCGAAACTCATCAAGACACTGTAAACTGGGAGATGCCAAGAGTGGAAGAGTTAATCATCAACGAAATGGCACTCGAGGGAGCATTCGAGGGAAACCGTTTCTTCGACTTGATGCGTGTGGCTCTCCGTCGCAATGATCCAGCTTATCTGGCAGAGCGCATCAGCAAGCGCAACGGTGAGATTGACGAAGCTCTGTACCAGAAACTCTTGAACAAAGACAACTGGTTCTTGCCACTGAAGTAAACATTATACACACATTATCAATACTAAAAAAGAGGATATGTCAAACCTGACATATCCTCTTTTTTTTGTCTTTACAAATATAATTATGCAAACACTTGGAACCTAACCGATGTTCATTTCTTCCCTCACTTAATCACAACCTTCCTACCATTGATGATGTAGAAACCATTGGTGGGATTCTCAACCTTGCGTCCCTGCAGGTCGTAGATGGTATTATCAGTCGGCTTTTTACCCATAACTTCCGAAATACCGGTGGCTTTTGAAATATAGCGAAAACCAGCAAAGCGCCACTTAGTGCCTGTAGCCTTGAACTGGTATGTCTTGTTGGCTTCAAGTTCGTAAACAATACCATCCCAAGCATCAATGGCTGGATTGGGGGCTATGTTGTCGGCAACTTCTGCCCCTGTGCTGAGAACCGTACCCGTCATACCATTTTCTCCTTCTTTCATACTGACAGCCTTGGTGATGCTCCTACCAAAGAAGATGGTCAGCGTTCCGGCCTGTGTAGTCTGAATATTGATGGGTGCTCCGTTCGCAGCTTCACTCTGAGCACAATATCCTGTAAAGTCCACACCATCTGTAGTCGTTGCATCCTCTCCTTTACCTTTACTTTGCCAGTCTTTGACGCTAGGGTCGAAGGTAACAGTGATGCCACCAACCTCGGTGATACTACCTCCAATATGGGCATCATCTTTCACGAAAACATAAACTGTCTCTGCTCTTGATGCAGTTGGGATAGTGGAAAGGATATAGTCTGCATCGTTGCCAAGTTTTGCACCGGCACCTTCCGTTCCGTTCAGTGTAGCTGGAACGTCAGCAATAGCAATCTTCGTGTACTGGTAAGGTACCGTCACTTCTGAACCGACAGAAGATGCAGAGAAGCTATTGTTACGTGCCGTAATGTTACGGCCGCTGCCTTCTCCTGTCAGCGGTTTGTTTACGCCTGTGGCAGCGTAGTTGTTTTCCACCAAAGCCTTACAGTTGCCGTTGATGGTCATACCGACTGCGTTGCCTGGACAGTTATGATAGTTGTTGACGAGGTGTACGTAGCAATCTTCACATTGTGGCAGACGACGCATGCAGCCCTCTCCCCATATATTGTCGGCAAAGGTGAGGTGAAGGGTCATCTGTCCATCAGCCCAACCGCATCCGCAGGTGTAGGCATGAGAATAGCTGCGTGAGGTGTAATAGAAGTAGTTGTAGGTGTAGGTAGCCCAGTCGCAGCGCTTGCTGTCGAGGGCACCGTCCTGAGAGTCCTGAAACGTGCAGTGGTCAATCCATACGTGCGCCCCCATATTGGTGATGAGGTCTGCTCCATCGATATCCACAGCACCAGGGCCTATCAGCGAGAGGTTGCGGATAATGATATTCTCACTGCCACTCTCAATACAGAAGATACCTGACCTGTTGGGCAGAGAATACTCACCCGTCTTCTGATACTGCAGTTCCATCATGGCTTTCTTGGTAAAGAAGGCTCGTTTGTCACATGTAATCTCTGTTCCATCTGGCAAAATGCCGGTGTACTGATCCGTGCTGCTCAGACCTTCCAGATTCTGTGCTTTCAAGTATGTAATATCATCAGCAGTCAAGTAGAACTTCGTACACAGACGGGCATTGTTGATACCGATAATGGTCTTGTTCTTTGCCGAAACACTGATGTATTCATTCAGGATAAAGTCACCGTTGGAACCGTCAAGAATGATGATGTCTTTCTGGGCTATCGCCTGTTTGATCTGTGCATCGTCAGACTGTCCGCCGCCCAGCGCCGTCAACGTTACTTTTGTTGCATCCGTAAAGCAGCCACCGCTAAGGGTATATGCTGTTCCAGCCTCATCGGAGCAAACGGCCCAGCCCCAAGGAGCCACATTGTTAGCTGCTTCGGCTTCCAAAGCAGGCAAAAGAGTTACTGCGGCCAGTAAGGTCATAAAAAATTTTTTCATTGTCATAATAGTATTGTTGTTTATTGATTATAGCTTTTAGGTAATTTCAAATGCAAAGTTACATATTATTTCCAATATTGAGGTGAAGATTTTTTCTTTTTTAGTGTAAAATCGCATAAAAAGCATTAGTTTTTGGCAGTGGATTAGAAAAAATGGAAAAATTGACAGAGTCAAATTGATGTAATTAACGTCAGTTCGATGAAATCATATTAATGACATTTGTCCACTGTAAGACACGATGGTAATTTTGTCTTTTTACGTTAATGCCGTCAATTTCATTCGTTAATACCATTAATACTTTACCCTATGGTTATTAATGACATTAATGGTCTATATTAACGACATTAACGATAAAAAAATTATTTCGTCGAGTTCACGTTAATTATGATTGCTTCGCAAGAAATCCTTTAAAAATCTAAACAAAAATCTTATAGAAGAAATATTTCTGGGCGAAGCCCAAGTATTATGAACCAGTTTTTTTAGGATTTCTAACCGAAGGTTATAATAAATGAAAAGTGTATCAATGTTATGAAAGATGTTTAAAATAAGCAAGGGGAATTTACAATGTGATTCCCCTTGCTTTACTTTATCTATTCTCCTATTATCCAAGTATCATTATCTTCTTCTTCATCCTCTATGAAGGGCAAGGTCTGTTCCTTTGCAAGTGGTGGATATAGGGAAATAGGAAGGAATGGGATATCACCGTCTTTAGCGCATAAATCCTCGGACATATTGACTATGCAGATGTCAGGATAAACATAAACTCTCTTCTTCATATTATTGCACAATCACTTTCTTTCCTTGGCTTATATATATACCTCTGTGTGCTGGCCTGCCTTGAAGTTTCCTGCCGTTCAGGTCATACCAAACGTCTGCTTCAGAGTCTGAATTCTCAATGGCACTGTCAATGCCAGTAGTCTCATCTTCAGATTCAGATTCAAAGAAAGTGGATACTTTCTTAGCATACAGTTCCGTCGTCATGACCTTGTTGTTTGATGTTTATATAAGCAGGGGGAACTCATAATGTAATTTTCCCCTGCTATATATTATCTATTCTTCTATTATCCAAGTATCATCATCATCTTCTTCATCATCCTCTATGAAGAGGAAAGTCTGTTCCTTTGCAAGTTGCGGATATTGAGACAGAGGAAGTGCCGGGGGGGGCTGACACAGATCTTCGTATTCATTGATTATACATACATCAGGCTGAATATATATTCTCTTTTCCATATCTCTTAACGCACTGTCACTTTCTTTCCTTGGTTAATATACACTCCTTTTGTCAAGTCCATGAATTTGATACCTATAAGCAGGGGGAAACTCACTATGTGATCCCCCTGCTATATATTATCTATTTTTCTATTATCCAAGTATCATTATCTTCCTCTTCATCCTCTATGAAGGGCAAGGTCTGTTCCTTTGCCAGTATAGGATATTGAGAAATTGGCAACGGAATATGATGGTCATAGCATAATTCCTCATATTCAATTATGAATACGTCAGGGTGGACATAAACATTCTTTTCCATCTTAATCTTATTGCACAACAACTTTTTTCCCTTGGTTAATATATACCCCCCAGTGTTCTGGTTTTCCTTGAAGCCTTCTGCCATTCAAGTCATACCAGACATCTTCTTCTGAGTCTGAATTTTCACTGGCATTGTCAATGCCTGTTGTTTCTTCTTCATCTTCAGATTCGAAGAAAGTGGAAACTTTCTTAGCATACAGTTCAGACGTTAAGATAAAACTTGCCTGCTTTATGGTATTAACCTGCTCATTAGTCAATGGTAACCATGCGTGATGAGCAGTAATGGGAAATGCAGAGAAGTTACTATTATCAGAATACCAACCGATGTAACCAGATGAAATAGAAAGACGAAAATACTTGTCCCCTCCATACGTCAATGTATCCACATCGCTGCCTTTCAAAATGTTATCGGGATATACGTTCCATAACTGTTCATTGTAGTTATAGTATATCATGGCATACGTAGAAGTGGTGTCATTCGCAAAGTCAGGATTGCGCGTTATCATGACAGGCGTGTTTGAGGACAGAATGTCATAATGGTATGTACCTCCTGCTATCGGCACAAAGTTAAGCGTGGTGTCGTTGTTCTCTATTTGTATTGTCACAATGCTTGCCACCAAG
>JAEEHW010000092.1 GCA_016281055.1 Prevotella sp. | reverse complement strand
GACATTATATGGATATTATATGTTTTTTCAAAAACACATAGATACTCCGTTCCAATTTATCTGTGCAAAGGTACAAACTTTTCCTGTAATTACAAAGAAAATGAATTGAAAAGATTGAAAGATTGGAAAATTGAAGCATCCGTCGAGGGGGCAAAAGATATCGAACACTTTACACTAATCCACACGAATAAAACTACAGAGAAGAACAAATCCCTTACAATCCTTTACAATCTGGGAGAAATCTATATAATCGCAGGAAGAATAAAAATCCCTTACAATCCTTTACAATCTGGGAGAAATCTATATAATTGCGGGAAGAATAAAAATCCCTTACAATCCTTTACAATCTGGGAGAAAACAATATAATCGCAGGAAGAATAAAAATCCTTACAATCCCTTAAAATCTGTGTGAGAAAAAATAATGAATAATTAATGGGAATTCGTGTTGAAAAAGAAACAGACAATCATTGAGAATCCGACATTTTGGCAAATGTTAAAAATGTAAAGTTTTCTTAATTTGCAGTAATAGCTATCATATTACATCCTAATATGATAGCTATTACTGTATAATACCATTGCTATTGCAATGTAATTTGGCTGCTTTTACAGCCTTTTTAATGCTTAATTATCACAAAAAGCACGCATTTCTCACCCCGCATGGCATAATTGTGCATTGTGAATTGTGAATTGTGCATTAAAAATAACGCATTGTGGATTGAAAAAAGCGTTTTAAGGCCCCGCTGTCGCATTGCACCCCTTTTCTGGGTACTTTGCCCACCACCCCCTGTCAACGCCCCTTAAAATGAGTTTTCTATACAGTGGAGAAATAGAAAAATTAAGACTCTCTCATCCCTCCTCCAGTATGGAGGGGAATTGAATAGTGAATAATACGCTGATGACACGGACTTTATGACAAGTCAAACCGCAACTTTAATTCTTAATTCTTAACTCTTAATTCCTCTTGACTCCCATACAAGCATGGCTTGCAAAAGCAGAATCAGTATATTTCTGACAACTTTCTTTCCAAATCACTACCCGTAAGCGAAACGGCAACGATGGTACCTTCTCCATCACAGAGGAAGTTCCATGGAATGGCTTGTACTCCGTATGCAGCAGCGGCACTACTCTTCCATCCTTTCAAATCGCTGATATGCACCCAGTTGTAGCCTCCATCAGAGATTGCCTTACTCCAACGGCCAGCATCGTTGTCAAGCGAGATTCCCACTACATTGAAGCCCTTGGGGCTATATCGCTCCCAGCAAGCCTTCACATTTGGCATCTCCCTCATGCACGGACCACACCAGCTGGCCCAGAAATCAACAAGCACATAGTTTCCCTTGCCTACATATTCGCTGAGCCTATGCTCTTTGCCACTAAGGTCGTTACCAACAACATCGGTGAATTTCTTGCCTACAAATGCCATCGACGGTTTCTTGTAGTCGATATACTGCATCACATTCCTAAACAACGGATGCTTAGTATATGCGGCCTTGCTCTCTGAATATGCAAGGAGTTTATTGAAATCTATACCCTCAATGGCTACCAGTATCAGATAAGCCGGAAGACAATTACTCTGGTTGTTGTCAATAGTGCGCTCAATCACTGCAGCAAGGTCTTTGCCGTAGTTTGCCAGCTGCGCCTTCAACCCGTCACGCTTCTGCGCGTCAGTCTCTGCCTTATACTGTTTCATTACATCGGCATACTTGTCAGACACTGCTTTAATCCTGTCTGTCATCACTGCCAGGGTGTCGTTCAAAGGCGTTCCCGTGGCTTTGCCCGATGCGAAATCAACAGACAACGCACTGCCGTCTGAAACGAAATTGACAGTCTGTGTGCCTGTCATGTCAGCAATTCCGTAAAACACATCATCGGCAACTCGTTTCATCTCGTATTCGAAACCGCCGTCAACCACCTTTATGGTGTCCATCACCTTTCCCTCGTTGTGGTCAACAAGGAGAAGGCGTTCTATTCCCTGCGGCACCTTGCCTTTCAAAGTCAGTTTGTCTGTGTTGTTCTGGGCACAGCCAAGAAAGCTGAGCGCACTCAGCATCATAAACAGTATTTTTCTCATAGTTACATGTGTGATTATTCCAGATTGTCTATCGTTATTCCCTCAAACTCTGTCATGAAAGACATTATTCGCTGCTGATAATGCTCGCGCTTCACCTTCATGCACATCGTGGCAGTATATCTGTCGCCATCAGACGTATGATGCGCCTTCATCTCGTATGACAGTATGTCTATCTTGTCTTTCTCTATAGTTGTAAGCACCTCGCGTATTCCCTCACGCGTAGGTGCGGAGAATGTCAGTGAGATGTTCTTCGCTCCGAAATGGTTGTGCAGCAGACTTACTGTTTCAAGGCAAGCCACCACCAACACTGTGGATGCCGTGGCAAGCACATACATGCCAGAACCACAGGCCAGTCCGATGGCGGACGTGACCCACAATCCTGCCGCCGTGGTCAGTCCTCTTACCACATGCCTCTGGAAAATGATACAGCCGGCACCGATAAAGCCTATGCCCGACACCACCTGCGCAGCAATGCGCGAGGGGTCAAGGCGCACCAATTCTGTCTTCACCACATCGTCGTAACCATATTTCGACAACACCATAAAGACTGCTGCTCCCAGTCCCACAAGGAAATGGGTTCTGAAGCCTGCCTCCTTGGCTCTATACTCTCGCTCCAGTCCTATTATTCCTCCAAGAACTGCGGCAAGAACTATGCGTAATATAAACTCTTGTGTCATGTCAAATAATTTTTCAGATACAAATTTACAAAAATTATTCGAACACACAAAGAAATATCAATCAAAAAAACATTAATGCTTTATCATAAGATTATTAATGACATTAATGGTCTATATTAACGACATTAACGAAAAACATTTATTTCGTCGAGTTCACTTATACATTGTAACTTTGCACTAACTACTTCCGAAAAGTGTTGTTTTCATACACAAAACGGAACTTAACAGTGTATACGGCTAATAATACTTATGTCGCCAGTCTATGTCGCCAGTCTAATACAAATGTCACTATCACTCCATTTCTACTCCCCTATCACATCCCTATCACTCCCCCCAAAAAACCTTTAATTTCCAATCGAGCATAGCTTGCAAAAACAAAAAAGGGATGCAACAAACCGTTGCATCCCTTTCTTATTATAGTGATATGAGATTCAATTACTCAGCCCAGTCCATCTTTGTCTGACGAACGTAGGTCTGATAACGACGCTGTGCCATCTTCTGTGCCTCTGCGAAGAGCTCATCAGCCTCTTCTGGGTAAGCCTTCTTGACAGAGAGGTAACGTACCTCACCCATGAGGAAGTCTTGGAACTTATCCCACTGTGGCTCCTTAGAATCGAGAGAGAATGGGTTCTGACCCTGCTCTGCCAATTCTGGATTGAAGCGCCACAGGTGCCAGTAACCGCACTCTACAGCGCGACGCTCCTCTTCCTGTGAGCGACCCATGCCACCCTTGATCTTCAGACCGTGGTTGATACATGGTGCGTAAGCGATAACGAGTGATGGTCCGTGGTATGCCTCTGCCTCGCGGAATGCCTTCAAGCACTGTGCGTTGTCAGCACCCATAGCAACCTGTGCTACGTAAACGTAACCGTATGTTGTAGCAATCATACCGAGGTCCTTC
>JAEEHW010000010.1 GCA_016281055.1 Prevotella sp. | reverse complement strand
GGAGGTGTACAGTGAAAAAGATTTTGACATTAGCAATTATTTTGCTAACTTTGCTTCCAGCGACAGAGGTTTCAGCGCAGAACTATAGCAGCGAGACTTCGCTTTGGGACTTGATAAATAAAGCATGGAATAATGCTATGGAGAGTGATGCTGATATCTATACTGATGTATACGATGATCTCTATTATGATTTCGATGATTACAGTGGATATGGTGATTTTAAGCAGGAAGTGGCATTCGAAAATGGCATCCGCTACCTGTATGGATATGACAGCAGTGATATGGCATCATCTACTGTTGGAAGTAGCGTAACTAAATTATCTAATTATCCCACTTCAAATTTAAGAAATCATGATTTGATTGTACTAACCAATGGAAATGCATACTCTACTTTAAAACAGGTTCTGGCTTTATTGCTTTCAAGAACCAGGCAAACAGGAACAGAGACTGCAACTATTGCACTTTACAATGGCAATTATGTAGTATTCAAAGATAAAGGAAATAAATGGAACGAGGCTAATGTCTACCATGATAAGTCAAACCCGCAATTTTACGATGGAGTCTTAATTACTAATTTTTATCATACTCATCCATATGTAAATATGAAAAAAACTAATAATCCTTTATATATAAGCAACGAGGATAGAAATATGGTAGATCAGGATCATTTTAATCTTGATTTTATTAATATTCTGGCACCTGACGGAACCTTATATAGTGTCAATCCTAATAATTGGAATGATATTACGACAAGATTCAATATATACCAATAAAATAGCAATGAAAATAAAATTGATTTTACTGTTATTTATACCATTGTTTATCACTATATCTTGTAACGATTCTGACCGTGAACGATTAAGAAAAAAGTCTTTGCATTTCTTTTTGTCAGACATAACAGGGAATATGTATGATGTTAAATCAAACGATATAGAATCTAGGATGCACCAAAAAATCTTATATTTCTTTCCTCGATTAAAGGGAAAGCCAACAGATGTGCACCTGCGAGTTAATATAGGATATGATTCTTCTTGTACGATTTATTTTTACCAAGGTGATCCTATGAAGGTAGATTATTATTATCCAAGGTTAATAAAAGAAAAACGTCTGAAACCAAGGAACTCCAATATTAAGCCTTATAAAACCACATATCAAGAACAAATAGAAATATTGCATTATCATGCATTTTTATGTGAAAAGATGGGAGTGGAGAACTTTGGATGTGTCGTTTTTAGATATGAGGACTCTGGGGAATTAAGTGTTGATATTACAGAATTATGCGATAGCATAAAAAATATCAAGTCTGATGATGAAGAAGGAATTTTTCCTCTTGCAATGGAAAAGACAGCAATGGCAAAAGATTTAAAAAATATCTTTGATAATCACGATATTGAATTCGTAGATTATTTATTGTATTATATGGAAAAAATACCATATAATCAATATGCAATTCAGCATCAGTTGAAGAAAAAACATAACACTCCGCACGTATATCCTATACATAATTTTCTAGTTCGCTTGCATAAAAACACTTTAGAATACAAAATTAAAAGTAATTACAAAAATCTAATGTGTGATATTACGGAACAATTGGGATTATCAAGATAGTCTCACTGTATATCATATGTCGTAGAAAGTAAAACAATCCCTCCAAGCGTGTTTAGCGCTTGGAGGGAAATTCAAACCAAACAAAAACATGCGAAAGACAATAATCCTCGCCGTCATGCTGATAGCGATACTCCCTCTGTGTGCTCAGGACAAACTGACAGAGCTTAGGCGCACGTTGACGGAACACTACTCCAGCGACGCAGAGAAACAACGCGCGGCTACGTGGTTGCTCGACAATATGACTTACCACGGCACGGTGCGCAGCGAGTTGCAGGACGAATACTACAACAGGTTGACGGCCATTGAGCACAAAACCGTCTATCCGCAGTGCGAGCCGCTGATATATAGTCTTGCCGACAGCGTATATGCCGTACAAGACAAGGGGTTCAAACGGGTAATGGATGCTGATGCCGTGACGGCGGAATACCTCATCGGCAACATTGACCATGCCTTCGACCACTGGCGGAACGGGAACTTCGCACGGCACCTGTCGTTTGCCGAGTTCTGCGAGTGGCTGTTGCCTTACCGTATCACAAACGAGAACCTGTGCGAATGGCGCGAGAGGTTGCACAAGCAATACAAGGCGAGCATGGAGAGCATCGGCAACATTGCCGACAAGAACCATTCTGCCTATTGGGCAGCATCGCAGGTGAACGACAAGATCAAGCAGGACAAAATCTTCATTCACGTCATACCGCACCTCGGCGGTGTGAACCTGCCGGCGCCTGTATTAGCAAGCCTACGCATGGGTGAGTGTGACGACTATGCCTTCAAGTGTGCTTACGTGATGAGGGCCTGCGGCATACCCGTCAGCGTGGACTTCACGCCGCAGTGGCCAACACGTCCGCACGGACACCACTGGAACGTGGTGTTGAACAACAACGGCAGGACTGTACCCTTCATGGGTTCGGAGAGCAACCCCGGCTACCCGTGCAAGAGCGACTATGTGTATGGCAAAGTCTATCGCTATACATACGAATATCAGAAGGAAAGTCTGTTTGAGAAGAACAAGACGATTGGCGAGCCGGCACCTTCTATACTGATGAATCCTTTCATCAAGGATGTGACAAGCGAATACACCAAGGGTGTGGACGTGAGCGTAAGCATCAGCACCGACAAACACTTTGCATACCTCGCAGCCTTCAACAACCAAGGGTGGACACCAATTGCATGGGGGGAGGCCTCTAACGGAAAAACCGCATTTCATGCCGTTGGGCGTGGAGCAGTTTATCTGCCCGTGACGTGGGACGGCAAGGCTGTTGTTCCATCCAACTATCCCATACTTGTAAAAGAGAATGGCGAGACAGTGGAGGTCAAGCCAGACAAGAGCAATACCTTCACACTGACCATGACGCGAAAGTATCCGAAATATGCCGTAACGCATGTTTACAGCAAGCGCATGGTGGGCGGAAAGTTCTACGCATCAGACGATGACAGTTTCGCTACAAAGACGAAACTTGCAGAGATAATGCGAAATCCCGAAATGGAGTATGACAGCGTGACGGTGGATGCGGCAGGCACTGCGCATCGTTACATCCGCTACACTGCGCCGCGCCGCAGCCACTGCAACGTAGCGGAGATGGAGTTTTATGATGCAGAGGGAAACAGACTGCAACCGCAGACAGTCACCACCGACGGCAACGAGGATGCAGGATTCAAGGCGGAGAGTGTCATTGACGGCGATGCCCTGACATATTACCAGACAAAGAAATCGGACGACTGCACCCTTACCTTCGACT
>JAEEHW010000091.1 GCA_016281055.1 Prevotella sp. | reverse complement strand
TGTCAACCATTTTTGAAAATGTCTCAAAAAAATAAAAACATAAGCACCGGATAAAAACCGACGCTTTGATTAATTATTGGGAACGATTTGTGGATGGGCAGACGCAAATATAGGCTTATATAATCGTAATTATCTGCCCATCCGTCATCGTTCCCAGTCGCATTCGCGACTGCAAGCGGTGGGTTAAGACACAGTCGTCATTTCGCTCTGCGCCTGTCAAGGGGCTTTCGCGGCATAACGGGGCCCCAACCCCATTATTCCACGGTCCCCTTGACAGACTTGCCTGCCCGTGTAATGCCGGCTGTGCCGACAACGAGAAGCTGAATAAAGCTAAAGACAGTTCCGTTGTCGAGATCTATTATACACGGGCAGGGCGCTCCATTTATGTCGTGATTAGCTTTAGGCTGTGCGGGGCCAGCCCCGAACCCCGGCCTCCTCCAAAAAGCTGAATAGGGGGGATTATGCCGAAACGTCATCTGTCAAATGATGCTTTTGTGATTTGACAAATTTCCAAAAGTATCCACTTCTCCAAGGGTGATTCATCGGCGGGATGTATCGCTTGCGTGGCTTTTCTTGTGTACATTCAATGTCAAAGTCTTTGGATTTTGTGCTTTGCTTTGGAATCTCTTCCAAAACGTAAACATCTTTATCATTTACACTGCAAAAAAGTTTTTTGTCGAACGCTTGTATTACCAGGACCTTTGTGCCCTTTTCATAGTGCACCTGCAGACCATTTGTGTCAAGCATCCTGTAATACTTTTTATCAAACTGTACGCAGTGCCCGCTGTCTACGGTGCGCTGTGTCAATACCGCAAGAATGAGATTTATTCGCTCGTTTGAGGGTTGCTTTTCGAATACAGATTTGCTATCATTAACTGGCAGGGCAAATTTGGCATTGAATTCGTCGATGTAGGAGTCTAGGAATTCATTTGCACCTGTCAGGTTGGTTACGTTTGCCAGCCGAAGCTCGACTGGCAGACGTGATTGTAACGTTTCAAACATTCTTTCAACGCGTCCTTTAGCCTGAGGAACGCTACTGTATTCGATTTGTGTACCCAGTTGCCTACATGCGTAAGCAAACTGGGTGCATGTGTCTTCCCCGATGTCAGGGGCATTTTTCTTCTTGTATGTAAAAACAGTACGTCGATCTGTAAAGAACTTATAGGGGATGCCGTATTTATGCAGGATCTGACTGTAAATGTTGTAGTATCCGTTTAATGTTTCCTGATCATCGAAATAGGCACCTACGATACGCCCCGATGCATCATCTACAGCGATGTGAAGAGTTGTCTTGTTTATTCCAAACCATTCGTATGGTGAAGCATCCATCTGTACCAGCTCGCCGAAATAGGCACATCTGGGGCGTCTTGAATGAGCATGTTCCACAGCTACAAGATTTGCATCTATTATCTCGGCTTCCTTTTTGGTTTTTGCTGCATCCCTGGCTGCGTTAAGCTGTTCCTTTATACGTCGCTTTTTAGCCTTGGTGATGCGTGGCGAATAAATGTTAGCGGCCTCTAGAATAGAAGTTACGCATGACACTGAAAGACGGATGCCCTCAAGACGCTCAAGGAGTTCTGTATAGTGAACCAGGTTTGCTTCATAATACTTTGTCTTGTACAGATCCACTACATCTTTCTTGATTTTATCAGGTATAGTAGTGACTGGTTTTCTGCCTCGATTACCGTGAGCAAAAGCTGCCTTGCCACGCTCTTTATAGGCGATGATCAGGCGGTCTACTTGACGCCTCGTTAAGCCGAGTTTCATTGCTGCAGTGTTTTTGTTGCCGTTGCTTTCAATGAGCTTCTTGATTGTTTCATACTTGAATTGTTCATTCATGGTCAGATTTACCTTTCTGATGATGTCCACCTCCTTTACCGGAGGTATTATAACACATTTGAGACATTTTCATTTGTGGTTTATTGAGACATTATCATAAATGACTTACATGTAACCCAAGGAATGAAAAAACACACTCTTGCAAAAAAACAAATAATATACTACAATACTCCTAATTGCGCTCGACATGGGCCGATTAGGAGATTTTTATCATGACGCTATTTTCAAAGAAATTATATAGTTTGGCTCTTGCGCTTGCATTGGTTGCATCCTTATTCATCATAAGGCCAATCACCACCTACGCAGACTTCCCGGAAACAGTTCCGACTGTTGCAGAAGGTTTTGTTATCTACGATGCCACAGCGGGGCAGGTTATCCTTGGCAAGCAGGAAAACACCAAGTTCTACCCTGCCAGCATTACTAAGATAATGACAGGTCTACTTGCCTGTGAACGCATCCCGGATATGACAGCACCAATTGCATTTGCACCGGAAGCTATTGCGGAGCTTACCCCTCGCTCATCAACTCTTGTTCCGGCTGCGGTTGCCGGCGAGATAATGACACTTAACGATGTACTCTATGGTATGTTCTATGTTTCCGCAAATGAATGTGCGGCTCAGCTTGGTATAACTGTTGGCGGAACTACAGCCGCATTTGCAGAGCTGATGAACCAGAGGGCGGTGCAGATAGGGTGCAAGTCCACGCATTTTGTAAACGCCCACGGTCTGCATGATGACAATCATTATTCTACGCCATATGACATGGCGCTTATAATGGCAGAGGCATTAAGAAATGAAAAGTTCTTTAAAATGGCTACAGGTAAGAACTACACCATCCCTGCCACAAATGGCTGTGCAACCGCAAGAGAGATGACCATATCTCATCAGATCTGCAGTGGTGCCGTACCGTATCAGGAGGTTTTTGCCGGGAAGACAGGCAGAACTCCCGAGGCACTCCGCACACTTGTAACCGCGGCACAGTTTAACGGGCATACTGTCATAGTTGTAATAATGAAAAGCTCTGACGAGGCGTTTTATGATGACACATTAAAACTCCTTGAATACGCCCGTGGCTATTGTAATGGAAGATACACATCCATGACATGGGAACCCAAGGACGAAACGATATATGTAACGGGCACGAATTCATTAAAGGTTCGCGATTACCCGGCGCAGTCAGGAAGCAAGGTGGTCGGAAACCTTACCTATGGCCAGCAGGTAAAAAGAACAGGAACCTGGGGCGACTGGAGCCAGATCAATTACATGGGCACGCTTCTTTATGTACACAGCGACTATGTTACAACTACCCCTCCAAATGCCGAAAGTATGGAGGTTGTAACAACAACGCCCAGAGAAGTTGAATCCATAGATTTTTCAAGCATAAGCATATCTACAGCCGCAGAGACTACTGTCGAAGTGCCGTCAACAGCCGCACCCGCCAGCATAGATGTGGTGGAAGATGTTACCGATCCAAACTCACCATCTTCATCAGCTGAAAAGAAGGGCGCTACCGATATGCAGGAAGGCCCTATAAAGACACTTATGATAGTCTGCATAGTCTTGATGGTCGTGCTTGCAGCCGCTGCCGTTGTTTACAACCTCAATATGAGGCACAAGAGAAAAAAGAGAAGAGAGATGAGACGCAGGCACCGCGGTGACGAGTTTTGGAAATGAGTGAAAATCTTGTTTACAAGAAGCGTTTTATCTATTATAATGAAAAGGATGAGAGGCAGGTTTTCTGCCGCCTCTCATCCTTTTTGACCTATTAAAAATGTATTGGAGGAAATCATGGATTTTACCAGAAGAAGAATGCGACTGGGCGATATCCTGCTGGAGCAGGAGTATATCACTCAGGAACAGCTTGACACTGCTCTTGCGGCCTCTAAGGAAACGGGGGCAAGACTTGGAGAATGGCTTGTAGAGAGTGGCTTTATAACAGAAGAAAAAATTGCACAGGCCCTTCGTTACCAGCTAGGTTACCAGTATGTAAATTTGGGCAACGAAGATATTCCGGAAGACATCATTAAGCTTGTAAAGGGTGATATTCTACGTAAGCATCAGATGATACCTTTTGCTTATGCAAACTCTAATACTCTTAGAGTTGCCATGGCAGATCCGCTTAACATTTTGGCTGTTGATGATATTGAGATCATCACAGGACTTCAGGTTGAGCCCGTTGTTGCAACTGCCAGCGGTATCATGGCGGCACTGGATAAGTACTATGGTAGTGAAGAAGCCAACGCCATGGCAGAGCAGTATGCCGCAGAGCGTGGGTTTGATAAAGAAGAAGAGAATGTTGGTGAAGAAGCTGCAAAGGATGACAACTCACCCATCGTAGTTTTGGTTAGAACAATGATAGAGCAGGCTGCTCGTCAGGGCACATCCGATATCCATATCGAAGCTCTCGAAACAAAGGTAAGGGTAAGATACCGTATAGATGGTGCTCTTTACAACAGACTTGAGTACGACCTCAAGATGCTTCCCGGTATGATAGCGCGTATCAAGATCATCGGCGGAATGGATATTTCAGAAAAACGTAAGCCTCAGGACGGTCGTATCACGGCTGTCGTTGACAGGCAGGAATACGATATCCGTGTTAACATCCTTCCCACTGTTCACGGCGAAAAATGCGTTATGCGTCTTGC
>JAEEHW010000009.1 GCA_016281055.1 Prevotella sp. | reverse complement strand
GGAGGTGTACAGTGAAAAAGATTTTGACATTAGCAATTATTTTGCTAACTTTGCTTCCAGCGACAGAGGTTTCAGCGCAGAACTATAGCAGCGAGACTTCGCTTTGGGACTTGATAAATAAAGCATGGAATAATGCTATGGCAAGTGATTCGGATATCTACGTAATGGATTTTACTGGAGATTTCGACAAAAGTGAATATTCTGGATATGGCAGTATTGATGTAGAGTCTGTAAACTATAATAATAGCTATATAAATAGCAATACATCTGGAAATAATGGGGCACTGCCTGTGGGATACGCGCTTACCACTGTCGACGGTAAGTTTTTAAAAGACAATATATGGTATAGGACGATTTCATATGTTCCTCCATCAGGCGCGACCATGTGTACTACAATTCCTGCGTATTATCCGTTTTATCAAACTATTGATAATGAGTGCGTATTATGTGCTTCTGCGACAATAGCGAATATAATGGGATACAACGGCGGCTCATGCTCAAATTATAAGGATTATATAAACACATACAGAAAAATCTATGACTATACTAAGGATGTTCTGAAGATAGACTTGTATGAACAGATGCCAGATGGTAATCCTGAGTTCTATTATAATATGATTCATAATATAGGAGGAGTGCCCGTGAATATGACCAACGCCAGTGATGTGAAAGCATACTTAGACAATGGAAGTGCAGTTTTAGGTGTTTGGAGTTCCCCTTCAAATTATGTAGAATTAAATCCGTCTCGCAGTTATCACATGGTTACGATAGTAGGGTATGATGATTCTAATTACTATTGCATAGATCCTGGCTATATATCTCCACAAACATATCCAATAAGTGATTTTAATCAGGATTTTTACTATGGTTACCCTATACTACCATAGTCATGTTTAACGATACTATAAATTTGATATAACTTTAATAAAATGAGACATTATATATTTATCATATTATTGCAAGTGTGTTGTTACTCTTGTGCCCAACAAAAAATAAGCATTAATCAACTCATTGGAACCAAATGGACTATAGAGTCACCGCAGAATGTAAAAAGAACTGTGGAATTCCATGAAGAATATTACACAAAAAATATACAGATTTTGTTAGGAGAAGAAATGGATACGTCAAAATTAGATTATGAATATTACCTAACGAACAAAGAACCTTCCGTTTTTGACAAGCATAAAGGAAAGCAAAAGAAAGGCATATATTTGGTTGTAAGAAATGGTTATAATAAGGAACCTTTGTATCATCTTATGTGGTATTATACAATAATGAGCTATTCGCCTCAGAAGATGGTGTTATTCAAGAAAGCAGAAGAACTCAAAGAAGGGCAAATTGTAATAGGTACACCGCCAAGAGATGTCATACTGACTTTAGAACGTATCTATGAATGATAATTTTTCCTTCTCACCACTCTCTTTGTGGTGAGAAGGAAAATACAAACCCAAATATTCTCATGCGAAAAATACTTTTACTCGCCGTCATGCTGATAGCGATACTCCCTCTGTGTGCTCATGACAAACTGACAGAGCTTAGGCGCACGTTGACGGAACACTACTCCAGCGACGCAGAGAAACAACGCGCGGCTGCGTGGCTGCTTGACAATATGACTTATCACGGAACAGTGCGCAGCGAGTTGCAGGACGAATACTACAACAGACTGACAGCCATTGAGCACCAGACAGTCTATCCGCAGTGCGAGCCGCTGATATATAGTCTTGCCGACAGCGTATATGCCGTGCAGGACAAGGGGTTCAAACGTGTAATGGATGCTGATGCCGTGACGGCGGAATACCTCATAGACAATATAGACAATGCCTTCGACCGCTGGCGAAATGGTAACTTCGCACGACACTTGTCGTTTGCTGAGTTCTGCGAGTGGCTGTTGCCATACCGCTTCACCAACGAGAACCTGTGCGAATGGCGCGAGAGGCTGCACAAGCAATACAAGGCGAGTATGGAGAGCATCGGCAATATTGCCGACAAGAACCATTCTGCATACTGGGCAGCATCACAGGTGAACGACAAGATTAAGCAGGACAAAATCTTCATTCACGTCATACCGCACCTCGGCGGTGTGAACCTGCCGGCGCCGGTATTGGCGAGCCTCCGCATGGGTGAGTGTGACGACTATGCCTTCAAGTGTGCTTATGTGATGAGGGCCTGCGGCATACCCGTCAGCGTGGACTTCACGCCGCAGTGGCCAACACGTCCGCACGGACACCACTGGAACGTGGTGTTGGACAACAACGGTAGGAGCGTTCCCTTCATGGGTTCGGAGAGTAATCCCGGCTATCCGTGCAAGAGCGACTATGTGTATGGCAAGGTCTATCGCTATACATACGAATATCAGAAGGAAAGTCTGTTTGAAAAGAACAAGACGATTGGCGAGCCGGCACCGTCTATACTGATGAATCCTTTCATCAAGGATGTGACAAGCGAATACACCAAGGGTGTGGACGTGAGCGTGAGCATCAGCACCGACAAGCACTTCGCATACCTCGCAGCCTTCAACAACCAAGGATGGACACCAATTGCATGGGGGGAGGTCTCTAACGGAAAAACCGCATTTCATGACGTTGGGCGTGGAGCGGTTTATCTGCCCGTGACGTGGGACGGCAAGGCTGTTGTTCCATCCAACTATCCCATACTTGTAAAAGAGAATGGCGAGACAGTGGAGGTAAAGCCAGACAAGAGCAATACCTTCACACTGACCATGACGCGAAAGTATCCGAAATATGCCGTAACGCACGTTTACAGCAAGCGCATGGTGGGCGGAAAGTTCTACGCATCAGACGATGACAGTTTCGCTACAAAGACGAAACTTGCAGAGATAACGCGAAATCCCGAAATGGAATATGACAGCGTGACGGTGGATGCGGCAGGCACTGCGCATCGTTACATCCGCTACATTGCGCCGCGCCGCAGTCACTGCAACGTGGCGGAGGTGGAGTTTTATGATGCAAAGGGAAACAGACTGCAACCGCAGACAGTCACCACCGACGGCAACGAGGATGCAGGATTCAAGGCGGAGAGTGTCATTGACGGCGATGCCCTGACATATTACCAGACAAAGAAATCGGACGACTGCACCCTTACCTTCGACT
>JAEEHW010000090.1 GCA_016281055.1 Prevotella sp. | reverse complement strand
TCAGCGTAACACAAGACGATGCAGCCGGCACACGCACATACCTCAATGACGACAAGAAAGTGGTGTGGAGCACCGGCGACGCCCTCAGCCTGTTTGATACGAAGAACATCAACCAACCCTTCGAGCTAACCTAAGGCGCAGGCAGCACCACCGGCGAGTTCGGCGGCACCGTGTCAGTCGATAGCAGAAAGGAATACTGCGCCGTATATCCCTACGATGCAGACTACACCTTCTCATCAGGCACCGTCACAGGTGTCACCCTTCCGGCCGAGCAGACCGCCGTTGCCAACGGCTTCGACAAGTCCGCCGCCATCATGACCGGCTACACCACCGATGCCAAGAACCTCGCCTTCAAGCAGCTCTGCGCCTTCGTTCAGATAACCACCGAGAGCGCCACGAAGAAGATAGTCTTCAAGACCAACGGCGCAGAGAGCCTCGCCGGTACTCTCGACGTAGCCATCGATGAAGAAGGCATAGGCACAGCCACGGTAACCTCTGGCGGCACCGGTACCGTAACCCTCGTACCTGCAGGCAACGCCACGACCATCGCTGCCGGCACATATCTCATAGCAGTATTGCCGGGCACCCTCACACAGGGCTTCACCATGGAGTGCATAGGCACAGACGGCGACGGGCTCACTCGCTCCTACAACGGCAGCACCTCAGTGTTGAGCCGTAAGGCAGTCATCAACATGGGCACCGCCAACACCTCTGAAGGTTGGAATTTTGTCCACGAATGCACCCATACATACGCCAAAGGCGCATACGCCCCGACCGCCAATAACGGCACAGGAGAAGAAGGCACAGACTGGGTTGACCTCGGCATACGCATGAATGGCAAGAAGATACTCTTCGCCACCCGCAACCTCGGTGCAGAGCACGAGTACGACTACGGCGACTACTATGCCTGGGGAGCCACGGAGCCATTGTGCATCGGCTATGACCAGAACGACGGTGTTGTATCAGCAAGCAATGCCACAGCCTATGTAACCAAGCACTGGAAAGACGGTAAGAGCGATGGCTATGTAAAGGCCAATACCCCGTTCTACAGCGGCAGCGCCTACACCACCTACACCACGGCAGGTGACGTGCTCGCCGCCGAGCACGACGCCGCCCGTGTGCAGTGGGGCGCAGACTGGCGCATGCCTACCACCGAGGAGATGCAGGCACTGGTTGACAACACCACATCAACTTGGACAGACAACTACAACAATACCGGCATAAAAGGCCGCATATTCACAGGCTCGGGCAACTACGCAAACAGTTCCTTGTTCCTTCCGGCTGCCGGCCTCTTCGATGGCACTTCGTACTACCATGGCGGCTCCAACGGCTTCTACTGGTCAAGTACGCTCGGCAGCAGTACGCTCGGCAGCGGTACGTTCGGTCTTTGCCTGTACTTCTACAGCGGCAATGTCAATCCGCTGTACAACGTCAATCGCTGCTACGGCTCCAGTGTGCGAGCTGTGCGTGCTGTCTCAGAATGATGCACCATAGCCGACATGAAGGCTAAGCGTGAGCGTGACCGCCTGCGCGACGAAGAAGCACGACGTGCTGAAGCAGCCGCCAACGGAGAACCTGTGGATGACGGTTCAGACTGGAAGAAAGCGTTGGAGGAGTGGAATAAAACAAAGTGAAAAATACAAGTTACTATCAGGCTGTTTGGTGTAATTTGTATTTTTCACTTTTCATTTCGAGCGTAGCGAGATGGCTTAGTCTCTTTCTATCATTTTCTTAAACTCTTTCAGTTCGGCGTATGTCTGGTTGATGTCCTCGCGCGTAATGTCAAAGGTGCGGTCAACCTGGCGTGGTTTGTCGCCGAGAGAGTGAGAGAAGAGCCAGTCGTATGTCTTTTGCAGATAGAAACAACGTGCATATACGCCGTGCGAACCACCCTGCATCCAGTCGTAGCGCAGCAGTTTGTCCATGCCTTTGCTCTGCAGGTAGCTTACAACCTGCTTAGAACAGTTGATGCCTACGGCGCGGTCTGCCGTGCCGTGCATAATCCACAAGCAAGTCTTGCCCAAACCGTCAGGCTGCTTTGACGAACAACCACCGCAGAAAGCTATCGCAGCAGCAATCTTCTCAGGATACGCGTTGACGAAATCCATTGTACCGTAGCCTCCCAGACTCATGCCCAGCACATAGACACGCGACTCGTCAATGGAGAAATTCTGCTTTGCCCATTCAAGCAATTCATTCAGTTTCTTTGGATTCCACGCACCTTGTGTCTGTGGAGCAATGACGATGGCTGGCACCATCTTACCTTTGGCAATGGCATCGATAGTGCCATAGCGACGGACCTTGCTGAGGTTGTTGCCACAGCAAGAGGCTCCGTGCAGATAGAATACGAGAGGTATGGGATGTCCGCCAGGAACATAATCTTCTGGAGTGTATAGCCAAAAGTTGTAATTGTCAGGCAATACTTTGTATTTGGCTGTTATCGTTCCCTGGGCCAGTTTCTCCTGTGCAGAGATGGCCAGTGTCACTGTCAAGCAGAGGAATAATGAAAATATCTTTTTTATCATAATGGTGCAAAGTTACGACTTTTTTGTCAACCATCAAAATTTTTTATCTTTTATAACTATTCAGCATCCGTGTAACAGTCATGCTGACGGCAGTATTCTATCAAAGACTGGAACACTGCATTGTTTTTCAGAATGTCTGGGTTACCCACTATAATCTCTCTCTTGCGCGCCCGTGTCAAAGCAACATTGAGACGACGATCGATGGTTGTATTTTGTTCCATGAAACAACTTGATGACAGAAAACTCAACTGGTAGGCATACTGTACGGTGAAACCATATATGATGGTGTCGCGCTGCGACCCCTGATAGCGTTCCACCGTATCGATGGTTATATCCTCGAAATCACTGACATGGTATCTGCCGAGTGCCTTGCGTATGGCGGTAATTTGATTGCGGTAAGGCACGATGATGCCAACACTTGAATGTGCATCAAAGTCATTGTGCGACGACTCGTAAATCTCGTAAACCATTTTTGCAATGACATTGGCTTCGTTCTCGTTCACCTTGTCAGACACAGGTTTGTCGGGGCTCTTTACTGCCACGAATACAATTCTGTGCTCCACTTCTGTTGAGAGTTGGTGTGGCAATCCGGCAATGCCCAGTTCACCATTATAAAAAGAGGTATTAGGAAAATCGGCGATGCTGGGGTGCATGCGTCCTTGGTTGCGCAACAGATATGAGTGGTCGCGGAAACGATTGAGCAAACGCTCGAACAGAGAATTCTGACAGTTGGTCAGTCCAATGTCAAGCAGCAGCGGATTGTCCACGGCAGACTCCTCCGCACTCTGTGCAACGACGGCAGGCAGCTGCTTGTGGTCACCAATGAGTATGAACTTCCTAATAGCGGGCTTAACGTCGCTGGTTGCAGAGAGCAGTCCGAGCAGGTATGGCTCAAGTATCTGTGAAGCCTCATCAATGATGGCAATGTCGAATGTTTTTAGGCGGAATAGCTCGCTCATGGCTGATGACATGGCGGTCGTAGTACCGACGAATATCTGAGTGTCTTGTATCAGAGCACGAATCTCGCCGATGTTACGACAGCTGGCGCATTTCTCCTCAAGCAGGAAAGGACGGTAAGCCTCCTCGCACGACAGCGGACTGCCAAGGCGCACAAAGTCGTCGATGGTACTGTCTTCGCACAACTTGCCGCATATCTCGTCAACAGCGCGGTTGGTGTATGCCATAAGCAATACGGACGCACCTTCCGCAAGATGTTCCTTCAGAATGTTCATCAGTCCGAAGGATGTCTTGCCGGTTCCCGGCGGACCGATAACGAGGAACATGTCTTGTGCCTGCTTGGCACGAAGCACAAGGTCGTTGAACTGTCCATAGTCCCCTTTTAACGTAAGCGTTTTATCTGTCTGAGGCTCTCGCAAACCAAGAAGCAAGTCCTTACGGCCTTGCGGTGCACACAGGAACATGTGCAGGTTGCGGTAACCGGCTGTTGACGATGACTCGTAGAAATCATGCTCTACAGCCCACTGCCATCCTTTCCGTACATTGAATATTGTGGGGTCTGTCTGTGGCGATTTGAGGCGCAGTATGACAGTGATTTCCTCTGTATTGATACTGATGCTCTTAATGGTGCATCGGTGCACCATTCCCTGCCTGATGTCCGGTTCGCGGTTGTGCTCGTATGGATATAGCACAACGATGTCGCCCTTGCGGAAATTCGCCGCCATGATAAAGTCTGTGGTTGCGGCTGTCAGGGTAAGTTCTGTGGTCTGTCCGTCGTCATGACAAAAACCACTGATGCTTAGTTCATGGAGTATGGAACCAGCCATCAGTTTGTCCGTCAGAGAGTCTTGCCATTTCGCTGCGAAACCAGAGTTCTCCTTTGTGTTGTTTCCCATCTTTGCCAGGGTGTGCTCTGTAGCAACAAACTGCATCATGCGCAGGAAATATGCTTTCTCGAGTGGCGTGGCGTTGTGTATGGGGTTCAGCACCTCTGCAAGCTGCGGCCGAATGTATGTCTGCCAAAAGTTCTCACGCATCGACTTTCGCAACAGTTTCTCTGGTGTCATCTTCAACAGAATATCGGCACCACCACGGGTGTATGACAGTTCGCACCATGCCAGTTGGTTGCGTATCTGTATGGCGCGGTGCAACAGTTCGGGGGCAGCGGAAAGTCTTATCAGCCCTTGTCTGTACTTGGAATACAGCAGGAAAGACTGTATATGGCTGTTGGGAATATCCTTGCCGTCGAGAGTGTAGCCATAGTGCAGCAGTGCCATATAGAGCAGCATCTGCACATAATGCTTCTCTTGATAAACGGGAACATCGGGCGATGGCTGTGGGAAACCGCCCTTGCCCGATTTCTGTTCTATCAGCACTCCATAGTCTTTCTGGAGCATATCCATACGTCCCTGTAATCCGAGCGTCTCGCAGAAGAACGATGGTTCGAGTAATGCTTGTGATGCCTTAAACTGCCCCACCTCTTTCTCCAACAGTTCTCTCACGGCTATGCGTATGTTTTCACGCTGAGCCTTTGCATCATCGTGGAAAGACCCGTCTATACCTTCCGCAGCAGCCATACCCAGCGCATGATGGCGAAAGAAATGCATTACGCTCTCAGCGTATGTACGCTTGCTGCCGTGCAGTTCCTCGTCAAGGAACTGCGATGCAAGGTTACCGAGGTGTATTGCCCTTGTAGGTTGTACGCTGCGCAGTCTGTTGAGCAAGGCAGCGTATGGTGTGTCGGCATAACTCTCAAAGCAACCTGCAACGGTTGATATGTCTATCAGATAGTCGGGCTGGAAGATGATAAGTTCGGGTATCAGCGTGTTTTCGTCATCCTTGCTGTGGCGAGGATTGATGATGTTCAGCTCTACAGTACCATCCAGCAATTGGTATATGTATTCCCAACCAGCAGGGATTCCCACGCGTGTATCCCCCAGTCCGTCGATGGTACCATATATATATAGGTTGTCATGGTTTTTCACCACCATGCGCATCACCCTCTGTATAACCTTCTGCCGCTTTTCACTTGTGTGTTTCTTTGGGAAATAAGCCTTTACATCGCTGGGAATATCCGTATCGGTTATGACGCTGATGAATTTCGCCAGAGCCTCAAGGTCTGTATCCCAGTGTGCCTGCAGTTCTTCATCGGATGTAAAAACGATGTCCTTTATCCTGTGACGAAGGTTGTTGACAGCGTATGCCAATGATTTGTTTACGTCATGTTCCTTGCATAGGAAATCTATCTTTGCAAACAATCCACCGAAGTGTATGCGGCTACCGGCCAGCAGTGACTCGATAGTACGCCGCATCACAATGTTCAGCAAACTGTAACACCTTCTGACATCGCCATCCGTTGCATACACGGCAGCTTTGATTAGTATGTTAAAAAACTCTCTGTTCATACAATCTGCAAAGTTACTATTTTTATTTCATAGTACAAAATACATTATATTATAAAAAATGGGTTGGAAAGACCATTTGTCTTTCCAACCCATGCGGTGCGCCTGACAGGACTCGAACCTGCACATCGCAAGACACCAGATCCTAAGTCTGGCGCGTCTACCAATTTCGCCACAGGCGCATTATTCCTAAAAAGCAGTGCAAAGGTACTAAGAAATATTGAATTATGAAAGAAAAATGAAAAAAAAGTGCAAAATTATTTGTGTAATTCAAGAATAATTACTACCTTTGCACTCGCAAATGAGACACGGGCCCCAGTCTTCGACTGACAAACCCTATTTGCATCGTGCGAAATCTTTGCACTCGCAAATGAGACACGGGCCCCAGTCTTCGACTGACAAACCCTATTTGCATCGTGCGAAATCTTTGCACTCGCAAATGAGACACGGGCCCCAGTCTTCGACTGACAAACCCCTTAATGGTGCGTTGGATGAACGGTTTAGTCTCTGGTCTGCAAAACCAGCCAAGGCGGTTCGACTCCGCCACGCACCTCTAAAAAAGATATCGAGCATCAGACTGATGCTCGATATCTTTTTTCTTACAACTCCACATTTGAAATATCTATCAATTGATTTACGATAGCATAGATGGTAAGTCCTGCGGAGGAGCGTATCTGTAATTTTCGTGCTATGTTACGGCGGTGGGTTATCACTGTATTGGGGGCAATGAAGAGTTTTTCTGCAATCTCTTTGTTGGTAAGTCCCTGTACCACGCCTATCACTACGTCTTTCTCGCGTTCAGACAATGCTTCACTCGTATCCGTAGAACCAATCATATTTGATATCTTCATCGAAACGCCATTAGTGCTACGCTGCTTCTCTAACAGTTTTATGGCAGGCTCGAATATCTGTTCCTCTACGTTAGCATGCAGTCGAAGCCACTCCTCGAGGTTATAGATATCGTAGAGTGTGGCGGTGAGCATATTGTTACGCATTGGATCAGAGGGAAGGTATTTTATTATGATGCTCTTCAGTTCCCTGAGCTTCTCATTTGTCTGTCCATGATGCTTTGAGAATGTCTCAATGTTGTAGCCATCTTTTATCTCACCATTGAGCAGTCCTTCCACGTATGGAAAGAGCGTCTGCTCCTCGAACTTCATGTGATGGGTAATAAAACGGGCGTACTCATCAAAAATCTTTATTATGAGTCGTCCTACGTTGTCATCCTTGTCAAGCGCCTCGGTAAGTTCACGGCGCAGGAAAGGCAGTTGAAAATCCACATAATACTGGTGTGAGGCTTTTAGGTATTGCAACAGTGTCGGCACACTGAGTTTCTCAATGTCGCTCTGCGAGAAATAGTCATTGATAGTAAGGTTAACAACTGCGAGGAATGTCAGAGTGTCAACTTTCTGTTCCTCACAAACTTCACGCACGGTCTTATCACCAAAGCCAAGGCTAATGCCGAAGGCACCGAGACTCTGGAGCACGTTGTAATTGTCGCGGATGAGTGACAGCATCTTGTCGCCACTCTCATACATCTTCAACTTCTTCATACCAAGTAACTATAATGTTTTTGCTAATGCAAAGTTACTTTATTTTTACCTTCTACACAATACTCATTTGTAGGTATTCAGAATTATATTTTCCTGAGTTTTGCGAACTTCAGTAATAATTGTTTAGTACCGGCATTATCAAAACGCACCGTTGCTTTGGTGTTGCCGCTGTCTCCCTCCAATGCAGTAATAACTCCATTGCCGAAACGGTCATGTGCTACCTTGTCGCCAACAGCGAAAGCACAATTCACTGACGTGCCTGTTTTCCTGACGGCCGTCTGCACTCTTGTCAATGGCGTACCTGACTGCGATGCAGGTTTTGGCATGGACATTGGACGTGGAGCAAAGCTGCGCTGTTGCGTAACGGGAGTATGGTTGCGAAAGGCTGGTGCAGTATCATTGCTGCTGAATCGCATAAACTTCGAATCAATGTCGCGAAGGAAACGGCTTGGTGCATCCCATTCCATTCTGCCATAGCGGAAGCGCATCTTAGCATAGGTGAGGTGGCAGTATCGTTCTGCTCGCGTGATGGCGACATACAGCAGTCGGCGTTCCTCCTCAAGTTCGCGCAAACTGCCCTGTGACATCGGGGAAGGGAAAATGTTTTCCTCCATTCCCACGACATAAACGCAAGGGAACTCCAGTCCCTTGGCACTGTGAATGGTCATGAGCGTTATTTTCGGAGAGTTACCATCTTCTTCCTCACGGTCACTGAGCAGCGATACGTCTTGCAAGAAATCTGTCAATCCCATAGGATTTTCCTGCTCACGAGCCGCCTCAGTAAACTCCTGCATGGATGCAAGAAACTCCTCAAGATGTTCCTGACGTGACAGTTGCTCAGGGTCTTTGCCGGAATATATGTCATTTGAAATTCCTGATTCCCTTATTATCTGTTTTCCAAGGGTGTAAGCATCGTCTTTGTCAAGGCGTTCCGCAAAAGTCATTATCAGATTACGAAAATCTGTAAGCTTTGTCATCGTTCCCTTGTTAACATCTAATTCTGCCTGGTCACTTTGTTCCAGTATTTCCCATGAGTTTTTGTTGCTATCACGTGCTGCATTGTGCAACTTCGCCAATGTCGTATTGCCAATGCCGCGCGCAGGATAGTTGATGATGCGTTCCAACGCCTCTTCATCGTAGGGATTGACCACAAGACGGAAATATGCTATGATGTCTTTTATCTCCTTACGCTGATAGAAACTCATGCCACCGTATATGCGGTATGGCATTGCCGACTTCATAAACTCTTCCTCAAAGGTTCGGCTCTGATAGTTGGTTCGATACAGTATGGCGAAATCAGAATATGACAACCCCTGCTTGCGCATACGCTCCCTTATGTTTCTGCTGACGAAGATGGCCTCCTCTCGATCGCTGCTAAGCCCTGTCAGAATAATCGGCTCGCCCTCATCACCCATGCTGTACACATCCTTGTGTATCTGGCGTTCATTCTTGTGTATCAGACTGTTGGCAGCATCCACTATGCTGTGTGTGGAGCGATAGTTCTGCTCCAGTTTGAACAGTTTTGCTCCGGCATACAGATGCTGAAAATTCAGTATATTGTCAATGTTGGCTCCTCGGAAACCATAGATACTCTGTGCATCGTCGCCAACAACGCATATGTTATTGTGAACAGAGGTAAGTTGGAACACAATCTCCTGCTGGGCATGATTAGTATCCTGATACTCATCCACAAGGATGTAGCGGAAATTTCCAGAATAATTCAGCCTTGCCTGTTCGTCGTTCTTGAACAACATCCATATATTGAGCAGAAGGTCATCAAAGTCCATGGCATTGCTTTGCAGCAGACGGCGTGCATACTCTGTGTATATGCTACTGGTCTTTGGCTTTCCGTCAACGGCATCACGCTGTAGCGCCTCAAAGTCTTCAGCGTATGCACGTGCAGTAATAAGGTGGTTCTTCGCATCTGATATGCGACAGTGTATGTCTGCAGGTTTATACACCTTGTCATCGAGTCCCATCTCTTTGACGATGCTCTTTATCAACGAGCGTGAGTCAGCCTCATCATAGATGGTGTAGTTGCTGTTGTATCCTATCTTGTTTGCCTCATGGCGCAAGATGGAAGCAAAGACAGAGTGGAACGTACCCATGCGCAGGTATCTCGCATTCTCTTCACCTACGAGTGCAGCGATGCGTTCCTTCATCTCTTTGGCTGCCTTGTTGGTGAAGGTAAGTGCCATTATCTCCCACGGTTTCACACCTTGGGTCAATAGGTAAGCTATTTTGTATGTCAGTACGCGTGTCTTGCCAGAGCCTGCTCCGGCAATGACCAGTGAAGGGCCATCAGTGCAAAGCACAGCCTCACGCTGCGAGTCATTTAAGTCATTAAGGAAATCTGGTAATGCCATATCAGTCTTTATCTTTTTCCTTTCCCTTTTCTTTCTTCCAGTCAACGAAACTAATGTCATGTGCTATGCGTCGCTGGCGTTTCACCATATAGTCGGAAGGATCTTTGCTTGAAAACTTACGCGGATTAGGCAATGTCACGGCAATAAGTGCACATTCGCGCCGTGTCAGTTCCAAGGGAGTTTTCTCGAAATGATATTTAGCAACAGCCGCCACGCCATATATGCCGTCGCCCATCTCTATGGAATTGAGATAAACCTCCATGATGCGTTCCTTACCCCATATAAACTCTATTAGTACGGTGAAATACATCTCCATGCCCTTGCGCAACCATGAACGCCCCGGCCACAGGAATACGTTTTTGGCAGTCTGCTGACTGATAGTACTTGCACCATGTGTGGTCTTTGATTTCATATTATGTTTCGCAGCATTCTGTATGGCTTCAAAGTCAAAACCATGATGCTTCATGAAACGTGCATCCTCACTTGCCATTACGGCACGAGGCATGTCAACGGGCATCTCTTCCAACGACACCCAGCGGTGACGCATTTTCAGTTCTTCACCATTGCAGGCTTGTTCATAACAGCGTATGAACATCAACGGGGTAAACCATACCGGCATGAATTTGAATACCACTACCGCCAACAGAGTGGATGCGAAAAAGGCAACAACGGCCCATTTGAATATTTTAAGAGAAATTTTCAGCATATCAAATGCAAAGTTACAAAAAATCGAGTGAAATGCAAAAGAAATGCTTGTTTTTCTTTTCATCTCCAAGATGAAATGTAATAGCATCATATCACCCCGCACTGAACAAAATACTGATATTATTTTGTCGTTTCAGAAAAAAAGCGTAACTTTGTCATCATGATTGACTACCAAAGCATAATTGACTATTTCTATCCACAGGGAGAGAATGACGAACTGCGACACATACTGCTCACCCACAGCCGCAGTGTGGCAGAACTGGCTATAAAGATATGTAAGGCACACCCGGAACTGCACGCCGACGAGGATTTCGTTTATGCCGCAGCCATGCTTCATGACATCGGTATTGTGCGTTGCGATGCGCCGGGCATACACTGTCAAGGTTCGGAGCACTACCTGCGTCACGGCGTTGTGGGAGCGCAGATGCTACTGGAATACTCATCAGACCTTGACGAATATGCCCGTGTGTGCGCCCGCCATACCGGTACCGGACTGACAGAGAAGTCCATTCGCGAACAGAACCTGCCTCTGCCGCCGCAGGACTTGAGGCCAGAGTCTATCGAGGAACAGATAATATGCTATGCAGACAAGTTCTTCTCAAAGACCCACCTCGACCGTCAGAAGACATACGAGCAGGCTCTGCGCTCGCTCGAAAGGTTTGGCAAGGACGGACTGATGGTGTTCAAGCAGTGGCATGAACTGTTTGCATAAAACTATTTTCTTAGATTCTTCACGTTCTCAAAATGGAACATGGGACGTTCATCGGGAAGAACAGTTTCCAGACGAACATCTTCCAAGCTAACATTTTCCGCATTACTGATGATAAAGCCCCAGGCCGGCTGTATGCCGTGAGCTGAGGGTTCGGGATAACCGCCTGTACCTTCGTAACGGTTGATGACTGCCTGCCCTTTGTTGCCGAAGAAGAAGGGGTTGCTACCACGCTGCTCCTTCACATCGTCGAGCGTTAGACCGCCACGAAACTGGACGTACAGATTCTTGATATGCACATTGCGTATCGGATTATTTTTTATCCCTGCTATCAGACAACCATAACGGCTGTCTGCATCTGTGACATGGACATTACTGATGCTGATATTCTTCACCTTTGAAGGATGGAAGCCCTTTGGAGCACGCATACGGTCGCCCAGACGTATGTAAATGGGCGAGTTACATATATCGTGCATCGTCAAGTCACTTACGCACACATCTTTCATCTCGGCTCCGTCAACAGTTTCAAGAGCAAGTCCACGACAGTGAGTGAACTTGCAGCGACGAATGGTGACATGACGGAAACCGCCATTCGACTCCGTACCAAGTTTTATGCGTCCCGTAGGGCCGTCACCGTCGGGAGCTTTCTCCTTAAAAGTGGTGCATGTGCCGTCATACAATGTTCCTACATCATAACCGCTGACCTCACAATCCTCTATAAGCACATGCTCGGTAGGCTTAGCCCACCCTAAAGCATACGAGCATTTCAACACGATTGCATCGTCATTAAGGGTGTTGACACGACAGTTTCTTACGACAACGTGCTTGCAGCAATCTATGTCGAAGCCGTCGCGGTTGGTATCACAAAGCACATTTTCTATTAGCAGATGGTCAACGCCCGTCAGCAATAAGGCGAAATGCCCACAGCGCAAAAAACTCAGTCCACGGATGACAACATTCCTGCAGTCACGCAACGCTATTGCCTTGTTTGCAATCGTCGGCCTTACGTTCTTCAGTCTTGAACCGCTCCTTGTTAGTACGTCTGTACCATCTATCAGTCCTTCGCCTTCTATGGTAACATTGCGAAGATTCTCTCCCCATATAAGTGAGTTGTGCCAGTGGCTGTGACCATAATCCTGATACTCACTGTCATTTGGCTCTGCATCATCATAACCCTCCTTGTCGGTTACTGGAGCTGCCTTGATGACAGCACCCTTCTCCAGTCGCAACGTTATGTTGCTCTTCAGATGAATGGAGTAGCAGAGGTATGTGCCCTCTGTAAGCACCACGACACCACTGCCATCCTTGGCTGCCTGTTCTATTGCAGCATTGACGGCAGGAGAGTCGATATGCTTTCCATCACCTTTAGCGCCAAAAGACCTCACGTCAAGTGCAAAGCCTCTGAACACCATGAAGCACAGTATTAATAATGTAAAAACTCTCTTCATGAATTTCCTTTTACCTTATTCTTATATTTCTTATCCTTTTTTTACTTATTGTTGTATCTGTCAATCAAATTCTGTGGCAGTCGCACTATGCATATGTTCATTGAGCGGCCGTCGTCGCTGAGCATTGCCGACTGTATCTCTATTTCCGTACCGTCGGGTTTGAAGGTAGGGTGAACGTGATCGCGTGCAGTGGTTTTATGACCGGCGGTCAACAGTATCTGTTCCTTCGTGTGTCGGTCCACCAGCCACAGTTCGCGTGCGAAGTCATCGCCGGCCAACCAGTTTCCGTCCTGTGAGCCAGCCACATGCCAGAAGTTGTCTCCATTCACCTGTCCCTCCAGGGTGAATTCCCTCGTCCGCATGTTCACTACAGCCATGCCTGTGGCATATTCCTTTGTTCCGGCAGGTCCCCAGTCGTTGGAAAGGGCAAACGATTCAAGTCCGTCAATGTCATTCTTCTTTCCGTTGTCTATGGGTCGGTGACCTACTATTGCAATTACCAGTTCGTCCTCACTTATCACGGCCTCATGTGTAACCCAGTCATGTTCCGTCTCGCGGTATATGGGTCGCAGTCCGGTTCCGTCAGCATTCACCATCCATGTACGTTGCGGTGCCTTGCCTCCTGTTTCCCAGCAGAATATCACCTCACCCGGATGCCACGGATTACCCTGTATATGTCCTACCTTAAAGTGGACAGCCACGACAGGCTCCGCCTTGCCAGTAGCCAGGTCCATTTTGCCTATGCCACCAGGTCCTGCACCCATATTACGCGGACCAAAGTTCGGGGCAACAGGCTCCTTTATCGGCATGGTAGCAGCATACTCTTTGTCAAGTCGGAAATAGACAAACTCCTCGCTACCATCAAGCGCCATGTCGCCCTCGCTACACATATCAGCAGGTATGGTGCCGCAGATGCGTTCATAGGCCTTCTTCTTCTTCAGCTTGCCAGCCTCACTGTCTGCGAAAAGACGCCCGAGATTTACCTCTACTACCTGCATGCCAGTCAGTTTGCCGGCTTTATCCTTTACGGAACGCATGTGATAGAGGTTCATAGACTTTCGGGCCACGCAGAGCATACCGGTGAAACCGCCTTCGGTCACTTGCACAATGTCGCCCGTCTCCTCGTTTACTGCCATAGCCTCTCCCTTCACGCGGTCGCTGCGGAATATCACCCACTTGCCGTCGGAAGTCCATTGGTTATGCGTCTGGTATATCTTCGAGTCGCCCGTGCCGCTCTTGGAGGTCAGAAACACCAACTCAACACCGGTTTTCGGGTCCTTCATTACTTTGCGCTCAGAAGGAAAACGCTTTCCCATCTGAGCCATCAGCGATGTGGAAAACAGCACCGCAAGACAAAAAACTAATACTCTATTCATGTTTGTGTTGTTGTTAATATCTTATTTTTCCGTCATAATTGAATATCGGCTGATCAGTATTCACCTCTTCGTCATAGAAATGGACAGCAGAATCGTTGGACTTAGGATGCTGTTGCTTCAGCAACTTGATGACCTCTGCCCCTGCCCATATAGCAGGACCATAGCCATGTGCTGCCATCACGTGAACGGGACGGTAAGCATAGAACGCTGCATCAAATCCCATCCCAGTACCTACACATACATTTTCCACCTGTCCTCTCTCGTTCACTGATGACTGAACGGCATGCCATCCCAACAGAGCCACAGGACCGAAGGCCTTGGCATCCAGCCATCCCTTGTTGACGGCATGAGCCAGACAGTATGTATATATAGCAGTGGCAGAAGTCTCAAGATATGTATCGTTGCGGTCGAGCAACTGATGCCAGAAACCGTCCTGGTGCTGTCTCTTAGCAAGTCCTACAGCATGTTTCTTAAGTAATTCGAGGACCGCCTGTCGCTGTGGATGATTTTCAGGCAGGACGTCAAGCACCTCACACATCGTCAGGATTGCCCAACCATTGGCACGTCCCCAGAAGAATGCAGGATGCGGATTCATGCTTTCTACCCATCCATGACGGAACAGGCCTTCCTCTTCCACCCACATACGACTGGCAAACTGCAGCACCTGTCGTGCAGCCTCATCATAATACTGCTGCTGACCGGTAAGCTTACCCATATAAGCCACGGCCGGAACACCCATGAACATATCATCAAGCCATACAGTGTTCTTCTGTGGGCGCAGACGGGCAAACGTACCATCATCAAGACGATATTCTTTATTTATAATATAGTCAGCATAGTTATCAATAAGCGGGCGCAACACACCTTTGTCCCCCACCCCGCTCAATTCAGCCTTAATCATAGAACAGCACACAGCACCTGCATCATCAAGCGCATGAGGATCGACAACACGGCGCACATTGACATCTATTGATTTGTTCTTGGCATATACCTTTTTGAAGCGAGGAGCCATGTCGGCCAACAAACGATGACGCTTTGCCACATAATCACGATAAGACACATCTCCCGTTGCCTCGTATGCTGCCAGCACACCTGAGTAAGTAACGCCCCACTCATAGCTTGTTAGTCTGAAGCCGCCCTGCTTCAACTGCGTATCAGCATTGATATCTTTCACCTGCACCTCCTTGCCTGTATTCTTATCTACAAGCACAGCGGGAGTTTCTGAGTCGATATAGCGAAGCACACGGTCAATGGTCTGCTTGACACTCTCTGCCGTTGGCACGCCATATCCTACGCGGTATGCAGGCTTCATCAGGTGCAACGGCGTATTGTTGTCGTTAACTACCTGTTGAGCCAATACCTCCTGCAACGCAGGGGCAAGACATAAAGCCATCACCACAATAAGTTTTTTCTTCATAGTACTATTTGTTTTATTAGTTAGCTTGTTTTATTAGTTAGCAAAACGGACGTTTTCCGAGATATTAATTCTTACTTATTTCTCACCCCTTCTCTATCATCCCGGATGCAAAGATACGAATTATTTCTAAAATAATGATACAATCTTCATAATATTTCATATTCTGACAGAAAACTGTATGCTGTTTGACGCTTTTCCATCTGTGACAGTCCCTAATCCCACTCACATTATATCATTTTTTCAATAAAAATTTTAGTTTATAAAGGAAAAATATTACCTTTGCACTTGTAACACATAGAAACTATGAAAACAACTACCTACAATATCATTACGAGAGGAATAACAGCATTGGTGCTGTGCTTTCTTTGCACACTGTCATGCTACTGCAACGATACTATACCACGCCTTGAGGTGAAGCAGCGCAAAGGGAATATGCTGGTGAAGCTGCACAACTACACCGACACCACGTCTCTTGTCTGTGTCATTCAGGGCAGCGGCAACAATCTGGAAGCTGACTATGACCCGGAAAAGGTGCTCAGGATAAGCGGCACCCTGCTTAGCAGAGGAGCCGCAACGATATCTATCCGCACGAAAGAAACCGATGAGGTCATTGCACGGTGCGACACCACCATCAAGTTGGAGAATGCTTCACTTGACCTGCCGGAGGTCACGGTAAAGGGTACAAAGCGTCCTATCAAGTCCGACATATCCCACACCATGGGGATGCCCTCGGTTATGCTTACGGAGGACCATCCTAAACTAAAGATTTTTCTCGACTTTGACATGCTGTTGCGCAACATTGGTGTGAAGCGCCACATAGGCGCGTATGGACAACAGCATTTCTTTGTGGTTCTCGTAGTAATTGACAGAAATGGAAAAGAACTTCCTATCCCACCTGTCTCCATATCACCCAGCGACATCAAGCAGCTTGATTTCTACAGGACGAAGAGAACCGATCCTGACGTTGTCGTCATACAGCTGAAATAGAATAACATTTTGTATTATCTGCATTAAAACCCTAAAGATATGAACAAAGACAAAGAAAAAAACATTGACATCAACGATATGGCTATAAGCCTTGATGTTGATAAGGAATTGATTGCTAAAGTACGCTCTGGTGAAATAATGCACATTGGCATAGATATCAGCGAAAACAATCAGAATTTAATTCTGGAGAACATCAATGGAAACCTTATTCTTGTGACAGAAGAAATGCCTGTTACTTTCCACGGATGCTATTACTATAATAAAGGCGAATTTCCTTATGCCATCAAGGAGTCGCTGGGCTATTTAGTTCTAAATGGCGGTGATGACAGTTGCATTGCAAAAATCATAGGCGTACATACAGAACCTGGAATCCGATTCAATTATAAGGGCAACAACAAGCCCATCGTGGAAAACCCAAATGGTGACAGTTGTGTATGGGAAGCGTATTTCGAAGTGGTTCCTGTGCCAGAAGAACCGAAACATTATCTGATGCGCTGGAATCCATCCATCAGTTCTTTTACAGAAAAGGATTACAAAGACTGTATAGCGAACATGAACAATGGCATATTCCGCATAAATTGGAGCATCTACGAATGGGAAGAAGCTCGAAGGGGCGATTTCTTCTATATGATGCGCTTAGGCGATGACAAGGCAGGAATTGTTTTTATCGGACAGTTTATTTCTGATCCTTACCCTGCTGATGACTGGGCAGGAACCACAAAACGCAGAATGTATGTGGACATGGTATGCATGAACCCTGTAAAACATGATGCTGTGCCTCACGTCTCATTAGAAAAGCTGCAGAATGCAATACCCGAAATGGAATGGTCGAAAGGACACTCAGGTATTCTATTGTCGGAGGACATAATAAAGAAGATAGACATGCTACAGCATGACTGATGAAATATGGATAGCAAGGTAACGAACAAGACTCCCATAGGACAAAATTAATTTCCGCCTATACGGGAAAAATCCTTTACTGCCGTTTCCTTGCGATAGGAATCACCAACTGTCGCTTTGCTTTCAAATACGCCAAAATTCTAGAAATTCAGTATATCACTGTAATACAGCGACATACATCAGCTGTCATTTTTCTATCGCCCTTCTTCAATCGTAATCGCTATGCTTTTACATCGTAATCAGATAGCTATTACAATGCAATCGCTATCTGATTACACTCTGAAAAAGCACAAACAAGAGCGTAAAAGCTACCTGATTACACGAAAAACACCCTCTGTAAGGTTTAAAAACCGTTTTTACAGAGGGTGTTTTTATGTTTATTAACTTCTCTTTTGCGTTTCTCTATTATGCTGATTTGTTCACAAACAAAATAGTACAATTTGGATTTCTCTATGGATTCAATGATTACTCCCTTAGTCAATAATATAGAATCCTGCTTCTGAGGGATGGTCGAGCACCATGCTTTTCGGGTTTTCCTTTGTCAGCAACCACGTTATCCATATATCGCCAGCGGCAGCGCCAATGAAGCTAATGCCCCACACGAGCAACAGAAAATCTCCTGTGCACATGGCTGCAATCGCCGGCAGTATGCCTAAGATGATGCACGGCATCATGGATCCCAGCATATAGGCACGGACACCCATCGGCTCACTGCAATGGCAATAGGGCGTGAGCATTTTCCAGATGACACCGAAACTGATGCTGCGCCAACCGCTCTTTGCATAGCAGGCCCATGTGATGCCGTGAATCAGTTCATGCAGCACGATGCCTGCAAGCATCCCGATGAAGCAATACAGCAACAGCCAGGGGTTATGTATAAAGCCTATCGAATGGACTGGCAAGCCCCAAATCAAAAAAAACGGCACAGCCAGTACTACGGTTACTACACCCATGATTGCAAAGCCAAAGTTATTTGCCTTCTTCAAGTCGATGGTGACTTTCCTTCCTCTTTCTTCTATTTCAATATTTTCTTCCATCTTTATTTATTTACCTTTACTTAATTATTCTCTATCAACGACAATATTCCTCCAGCATCTTCTGCGCCAGCGGCACATACCATGCCCGCACCTCTTCTGCTGTCGGAGTGTGACCGCCTGGGAAATGGTATGACCGGCTGTAATGCTGCAGGAAGAGCGGTTCAAAGTGTGCCAGTGTGTCTTGTTCACCAAACAATCCCCAGATGCGCTCTTTACCATCTGGACCGCTTCCGTCAAACTGTATCTTCTCCAGTTCTGCAAACTCCCCTATCAGTGTTTCGTCAATGACAAAATGCTGCTTGCCATCCATGCGCGGCGACTTATACTGATGCTCGCCGATGCGCTGACCCAAAAACTCCGTCATCTTGAAATATGGATTGCCGAGCAAGGCAGGAAGTCCCACGGCGGGAGCAATCATCTGCGCATAGAATGCTCCGCAACTGTTGCCTATCAGCAGGTCGGGCCTTTCGCGCTCTATCATTTCTCTGATTAAGGCCACTGCCTCATGAGGATGTATCGGCAGGTCGGGCGCAAGCAGTTCTGCCTGTCCCTCGAATGCCTCGCGCAGTGCCAACGCCGGCACGCATTGCCCGCTGGCAAAGAATCCATGCAGGAATATGATTTTCTTCATAGGAGTAATACCACTGTTATACTAATGTCCACACCTCCTCACAAATGGGGTTCAATTCAGCCCTGCAAAGTTACAAAAATATTTTTATACATACCAACAATTGACGTTTTTTTACAAGATTTATTACCATAGTGACTCACAAGGAACGCAAAATGTCGCATTGTTTTCCGCAAATTGTTTCACAAGCAGAATCATGTCATCTTCATGAATTATCATTTCAAGAAAAATGATTACTTTTGTTCTTGACTGAAACGCATGACCAAGTGGACCTTGAGTTATTATAAAATATCATACAGCTCTATATCTAAACATTATGTATAAACATCTTTTACTTTTATTATTCTGCGGAATTTCAACAGTTTGTTATTCGGTTGACAATGTTGTTATAGGCATGTTTCGTTTGACACCTTGTTCTGATAATCCATCAGAATACAGCATCTCAATGAATAAGGATGCTACCGTTGATAATGGATATGAAACATTCCTTATACCTTCGACAATTCAGGAAAAAGGAAAAACATACAAAATAGTTCAAATAGCAGCAAAGGGATTTATAAACTGTTGTTTTATCAAAAAACTGGTTATTGACGAAGGCATAAAGGCTGTGGGAAGTTTTGCTTTTTATGGATGTTCAGATATCTGTTCCGTTAATTTTCCTTCTACAGTTTCATCATTGGGTGAAAGCATTTTCTATGGTTGTCCGGAATTACAATCTATTGACATAGACAGGGATAATTCGGTTTTCGATTCTCGTGAGCAGTGTAATGCAGTAATTCGCACGTCAGATGACGCAATTGAATTAGGTTGTGCCGGAACGACATTCCCTAAAAGTGTATCGCAAATATCAAAATATGCTTTCTGTGGATGCTCAGGATTGACTTCCCTAAGTATCCCTGAATGGATAGAGACCATAGAGGATTATGCTTTCAAGGACTGTTTCCAACTTGAGAAAGTCAGTTTATCCGAGAACAGCACATTACAGTTTGGCGAGTCTGTATTCGACGGTTGCGGTTCTCTTACTTCGTTCAACCTTCCTGCCGGGAACTTCCATTTCAGTTATAATCCTTTTACTAACTGTGAGAATCTTTCATCTTTTACTGTTTCTCCATCAAATAAAGAATGGCGCACAAATAAAGAGAACAATGCCCTGATTTATAATGAGGACTCAACGCTTTTTGCTGGCTGCTACAATACGACCATCGGCAGTGATATAAAGAGAATATACTCTTCTGCCTTTAAAGGCTGCAGACGACTGACTAAGGTTTACATTCCTAAAGATGTGGAAACAGTTGACGCAGGAGCTTTCTCTGGCTGTATTAATCTGGTAAGCGTAGCAGTGGACAAAGGTAACAAAGTCTATGATTCACGTGAAGACTGCAACTGCATCATTGAAACGCAATCGAATAAGATTGTCTGTGGTAGTTCTGTTGCGGTAATACCCAAGAGCGTAAATACCATCGGGAAATACGCATTCAGTGGTATGAACACTCCTGCCGTATTCCGTATTCCAGACAATATATTGAAAGTGGAGGAGTTTGCATTTGAAAAATGTAATGGACTACATCATCTGATTATTCCTGCAAATACGGAACTGAAATACGATTCATTCTATAGTTGCAGTCATTTGGCAAGTGTTGTATATGAGCCCGTTAATAAATTTGTAAAGACAAAAAAGGATTTGATGTATAATAATTCACCGTATCTCTCCTGTTCAAGTTTGATGTCAATAAGTATCTCTGGAAAAAATGTTCCAACAATAGAATATGGCCTTTTTGTTGATCCAGAAAGTAAATGATATTTTCAATAGCATGCCACAAAATGCGAGTAATATTTTGTCGGATGAAAAAAACTTTGTACCTTTGTATTTTGAAAATATAAACAACAAAAAAATATAAGTACAATGATTTTATTCTTCAAGACACCTTCAGAGAATATAATTGCTACTGCCATTGATCACCAGCCCAATGAGCAGGAGACGAAAGAGTTATGCTGGCTATACGGCAATGCCGCACTCGTGGATGCGCAGGGCATGGACGGGTATTACATAGGTCCACGCCGCGAAATGATTACTCCTTGGAGTACCAACGCCGTGGAGATAACACAGAACATGGCAATAAAGGGCATCAGCCGAATAGAGGAGTATTTCCCTGTTGATGCTTCAAAATTCAAGACCAATGACGCTCCTACCATCGACGATGTGGAGGGAGCAGACCCAATGTTGCAGCGTCTCTATGACGGACTTGATCAGGACATATTCACCGTTGACATCAAGCCTGAGGCCATTAAGCACATTGATAACCTTGAGGAATACAACGAGCAGGAAGGTCTCGCTCTGTCTGTGGAGGAGATAGAATACCTGCACAAGGTTGAGAAGCAGCTCGGTCGTCCACTTACAGACTCTGAGGTGTTCGGTTTTGCACAGATTAACTCAGAGCACTGCCGTCACAAGATATTCGGTGGTACATTCATCATCGACGGTGAGGAGAAGGAGTCTTCACTCTTCCAGATGATTAAGAAGACCACACAGGAGAAT